>NVVM01000041.1 GCA_002402225.1 Alphaproteobacteria bacterium | reverse complement strand
AGATTGACTGGATGGTTGACCAGATTGCCGCCGTTCTCAAGGATTAGGCGCARCANNNRTCWTCGCCSGCCTGAATGGGCGGGCATGGGACATCACCGTAAGAACAGAATACACAACAATCCCCGGCCAGTGGTTTAAGCAATACCCCACAGCCCGCGCATTTGTAAAAATACACACAAGCATCCGTCGGCATTGTCTCTGCTGACAGGCGGGCGCAATGAGGACAGGTCACCGTGGATTGCAAAATCACCTTGTCAGTCATCACTCAACTTTTACCTTGGACGGAAAACCCGCATTTCCAGTTGCAGCAATAATTTCGTCAATATCTGTCTTGCTGTCATCAAAAGTGACAATAGCCGCTGCTGTTTCAAGATCAACGGTCACCTTCCCGACACCTGCCACAGAAATCAAGGCCTTTTTAACAATGATCGGACAAGACGCACACGTCATATTCTCCACCTGAAGTGTTGTCGTAACAATCCCAGCATATGCCGTATATGACATTGCTGAAAATAAGAAAATAAACGCAATAATAATTCTTTTCATGATGGTCTCCTTTGATTAAACCAGAAAAAATTCAACAAACCAGGGAAAGGTCAATGCCGCTGCCACAAGGCCCAGCGAAAGGAACAGCAACAGATAAGCCCCCCGGCGTCTGACAGGAGCCTTACAGCTTCCGTCATTACAATCCTGCCCGCGTCTGATATGCAGAAGATAAAATCCGCAGCCAATCAGCAGCAGGGACAGCCCGGCAAATACCGGCTGATAGGGTGCCAAAGCTGTCAGATTGCTGATCCATGCGCCGGATATACCAACAGTAAACAATAGTAACGGCAATATACAGCAGGAGATCGCAGAAACAGCAGTAATCAAACTGCCGCCAATGACCCACCTGGACTTAACTTGCCGACCTTTAAACAAAAAAACTTCCTCTTCGTTGTCAGTTTGATGACCATACATGCTATAGTAACTATAGCTGCAAGCAAAAAAACAAGGTACGAAAATGAAAAATAACCTTTTCACCATCGGCAGGCTTTCCGAGCAGACTGGCTGCGTCGTCCAAACCATTAGATATTATGAGAGAATCGGCCTGTTACCGGAGCCTGACAGAAGCCCGCGCGGCCACAGGCTTTATAACGAAGATATATTAAACCGGTTGAAATTCATTCTTAGGACCCGCCAGTTGGGATTTAATATTGAAGAAAGGCGAACGTTTCTGGAATTGGTTGACGGGGGGAAATATACCTGCCACAAAATCCGTCAAAAAACACTCCTGCATGCGCAGGAAATCAAGCGGAAAATAAGAGACCTTAAAAAGATGGAACGCGAATTATTAAAAATGACAGATCAATGCAATGATGGCAGTGGAACTGATTGCTCAATTCTGGCTACTCTGTTTCGAAATTAATCCACCCAGTCCAGGCCCATGTTATCGTAACGTTCCTTATCATCTGACCAGTTTTTTCTGACCTTGACGAAAATGAACAGATGAACCCGGCGATCCAGCATTTCTTCCAGCTCTTCACGAGCCATCTTGCCAATCTCTTTCAGGCTGCGTCCGCCTTTGCCAATAACGATGGCTTTCTGGGTATCTCGTTCAACATAAATAATCTGTTCTATGCGAACGCTGCCGTCTTTCTTTTCCTGCCAGCTTTCCGTCTCGACCGTGGCGGCATAGGGCAGTTCCTCATKRAGSMKSAKGAWGAAKKYMWYRMGSKKRRMMYCTRYRKYCMKSAWRMRWYCYKYAMWSTSGSKMMTMYSWWYYKYSSGATATAACCACGGGCCTTTTGGCAAGCGCGTGCTGATCATATCCTTTAAATCTTCCAAGCCGTCCCCTTTGAGGGCAGATATCATCAATGTATCGGAAAAATCACCCGCTGCGTTCAATTCCTCTGTCAGGCTGAGCAAACTATCCCGCCGAATGGCGTCAATCTTGTTTATGGCCAGAATCACCTTTTGATTTGATTCTTTTAATCCCTCAATGATCCGGCGGGTATTTTCATCTATTCGGCGCTCTGCATCCACAAGCAGAACCACCACATCCGCATCACTCGCCCCGGCCCAGGCCGCAGAAACCATCGCCCGCTCCAGCCTTTTCTTGGGCGCAAAAATCCCCGGCGTGTCCACAAAGATCATTTGACTTTCTTTATGAAGGGCAATGCCGATAAAGCGGGTACGGGTCGTCTGCACCTTATGGGTTACAATGGAAATCTTGCTGCCGACCAGCGCATTCATCAGGGTCGATTTGCCCGCATTCGGTGCCCCGAGCAGGGCAACAAATCCACAATGGTTTTGATTATTTTCTGTCACGTTACTCAACGTTTATTTTCACTTTCTAATCGTTTTAAAAGTTTAAGGGCCGCTTCTTGCTCGGCCTCTCTTTTGGATTTACCTTTGCCCAATTCAGGCCTCATATCCATAACATGGGCTTCAATGGTGAAATAAGGCTCATGGGCGGGGCCTGTGCGTTCAATCACATTATAGCTCGGCGTTGGAATTTGACGGGCCTGCACCCATTCCTGAAGTCTGGTTTTTGCGTCCCTTCTGGCGACAGTATCATGAGAGATATATGGTTTCCAGAACTTACGGACTAATTTTCGGACATTTTCATAGCCACCATCCTGATGCRCCGCACCAATGATTGCTTCGCAAACATCGGCCAGANTTGTGGCTTTTTGTCGCCCGCCATTATCTTCCGTACTTTTTGCCATAAGTATATATTCAGGCAAACTCATTGAGACGGCAACCTCGGCCAAAGTCTCTTTACGAACCAGATTAGTATGACGGCTGGCCAGCCCGCCCTCATCTATTTTGAGGTAAAATTCAAAGAGCCATTCGGCAACGACCAATCCCACGACCCGGTCCCCGACAAATTCAAGTCGCTGATATTGCTTCCCGCCCTCAAGACTTGGGTGGGTCAATGCTTCGCGCAATAATGCTGGATTTTTAAATCTATAGCCCAGGGCGTCATACAAAGCCGCATATTGGCCCGGTGCGCCGGTAATATCGGGTTGTACGGTCATCTTATTTAATGCCTGAGAACATACGTTCTCTGCGTTGCTCAGGGAACCATTTCCAAAATTCCCACAGGCGGGCGTTGTCATCAAAAGACACCCAGATAACCTCTGCACGGCCAACGATATTTTCTGATGGCACGTAACCTACACCCTCGCTTCTTTTCCAGCGGCTGTCCTGTGAATTATCGCGGTTATCACCCATGGCGAAATAATGGCCTTTTGGCACTAAAAACACATCTGTATCATCGCCCTGCCCGCCTATTTTCCAGCCTTCATCAAGGGTCATGTAAGTTTTCCCGCCGGGCAAGGTTTCTTTATATTTCGGATATGTTTCTTCCTGGCCATATTCATTCGTAATTTTAAAATCGCCGACATATTCTCGCGGCACGATGGCACCATTCAAATAAAGCCTGCTTTTACGCATTTGAATGGTATCCCCCGGAATGCCGACAATACGTTTAATATAATATATACTTGGATTACGCGGCAGCCGGAAAACCACCACATCCCCGCGCTCTACCGGGCTTTCAAAAATACGTCCGGAAAAGATGTTCGGGCTGAAAGGAAGTGAATGGTGACTATAGCCATAAGACATTTTTGACACCAAAAGATAATCCCCGATCAGAAGATTATCCATCATTGATTTTGACGGTATTTTAAACGGCTGGAAAAAAAAAGTCCTGAAGACAAGGGCAATGACCAACGCCCAAAGCAGAATACTGATCCAGCTTTCTTCTTTTTCTTCCGATTTGACAGCAGGTTTSGCGGCTTGCTCATTGTTTATTTCAGACATACTAATCCGTTCACTATCCGTAGTTATTCTATTTATACTCCGCTCAGGCGGTTTTTCTTTATATGACGCTCAGGCGCCGCTTAGGGCTGCACTCCCGTCGGTCGCTAAGTCGCGAAGCTCCTGTTCCTTTATATTACGCTCAAGCGCCGCTTAGGGCTGCACTCCCGTCGGTCGCTAAGTCGCGAAGCTCCTGCAATCTCGTACCGGAGGACGGGGAATAAGTCCTCTGCAAGCTTCAAGTCCTGATGCTTTATCTCATAAGTAAGGCAATTCCTACTGCTTTTCAACCAATTGCAATGGAATAGCGGTAATAAGAACAACCGCCTGCGCCCAAGGATGATCATCCGTCAAGGTCAGGTCAAGCTGCGAGGCCATTCCGTCCGGCGTTATTTCCTGCAAACGAATCAATGCCCCGCCTGTCAGTCGAAAATATGGTTTCCCGGAAGCATGCCTCTCAACGCCAACGTCCCGCCAGAAAACCCCCTTGGCAAAGCCTGTTCCAAGGGCTTTTGCACAGGCTTCCTTCGCGGCAAATCGCTTGGCATAATTTGACACGCGCGCCGATTTCCCATTGCAATAATCCTGTTCAACCTCTGTAAAAATTCTATTGATAAAACGCTGGCCAAATCTCGTGATAGAGCGATCAATCCTGTCAATATTCACCAGATCATTACCCAAACCAATGACCCGCATCACCCYYRWYTSSWWTKWKKWWSSMSWRWMTYMKYSCGMSCMWSATCCATMARRKTYYKCATTYTMYKYATMGTYYCYTCAAGRCCAMCRAAKATTGCCTCMCCGATYARAAAATGMCCRATATTYAAYTCSKKMARKTSRGKSAKYKCSGCAATGGSSKSSACWGTYTCAWARKTYARGCCATGCCCCGCATGCACTTCAAGATCAAGTGTTTCGCAGAGTGCCGCGCCGCGCCGCAATCTTTCAAGTTCCGCCGCCCGCGCATCACCTGTTTTATCCACATAAGTCCCCGTATGCAGTTCCACTTTATGAGCGCCAATATTTTTTGAAGCCCTGATCTGTTCTTCGTCAGGGTCAATGAACAGGCTAACACTGATATTAGCCTCCCGTAATTTTAAGACAAAAGGCCTCAAATCATCATAGCCCCGCACCACGTCAAGGCCGCCCTCAGTCGTAAGCTCTTGGCGTTTCTCCGGAACAATACAGGCGGAAGCCGGCCGATGCTTTAAGGCAATATCAAGCATTTCAGTCGTGGCAGCCATTTCAAGATTAAGCGGCACGCTCAATTTTTCCATCAGCATATCAATATCATGATCCGAAATATGACGGCGATCTTCCCGTAAATGCGCCGTGATGCCATCTGCACCAGCCGTTTCAGCAAGCAGAGCAGCACTTACAGGATCAGGATGAATGCCGCCGCGCGCATTCCGAATAGTGGCCACATGATCAATATTCACCCCCAAACGTATTTTTCTCATCGTCATTTCATTTATGCCTTCTCTTCACGGCTTCTGCCCGTTTCAAATAACGTGTATGTTTATATTCCCGCACCAGTTTTTCCAAAATCCAATATAGTATAATCCAGACAATCGCCCCCAATAACAAGCCGCCAACAAACATCGGTAAAATAGTAGACTGCAAAAATGGCCCAAGGGTATCCAAAGGCGACCGCAAGATTTCCATTAAGCTGTATCGCCCCAGCGTGTCATTGGTCTGACTCAGGAAATCATCTGCTGCGGATATCCCCAGCAACCAGCAGCCCACATAATATGTGGCGGGCAGAATRAWRGGAAAWGTCCAMGGRTTACCWAYRACSGTYCCCATGGCAGAGGTMARGATRTTKGCYCCYATRAKCCAYGCMARCARRGCSGCCAAYARAAAATGAAAYCCTAWAAARGGCRTRAARGAYACSGCGGCCCCACAAGCAAAACCTGCGGCAATCGCATAGGGCGTTCCCGGAATACGCGCAAGCCGGTGCCGAAGATAGCTTGACGCGCGCGTCCAACCGGCAGAAGGCCAAATATATTCTCGGGTTGCCGCGAGTATATGTCTCTTTTTACGGCGTTTAAACAGGTCTTCGTTCCTTTAGTGCTTCATTATATTTTTAGTGAATMAAATTATTTCAACCCTCTGCTACCCGGTTTAATGGCCGGAATTCCGGCCAGATCCGCTGGCAGATTATCTGCTTCATATGAGGCGATTTCAAGTCCGGCCAGTGACACCAGCGGTACGCCAATATCAACGGCACCATCACTGCGGTCAATCAGACAACTCGCGGCCACCACATCCCCGCCGTACTCCCTGATCACTTTGATACACTCCCGGGATGACAGTCCCGTGGTCACGATATCTTCCGCCATCAGGACACGGGCATTTTTTGGTATCTCGAACCCACGGCGCAGGCTTAGCCCCGCGCCAACTCTTTCCGTGAAGATGGCCTTGACCCCTAATTGACGGCCCATTTCATAACCAACCACAACCCCGCCCATAGCCGGCGAGACAACAATATCTATCGTAACATTCAAATTTGTCCTGATTTTGTCGGCAAGYGCCTTACATAATTTTGCGCCGACCACCGGATCCATCATGACCCGYGCGCATTGTAAATAACGGGCCGCATGCAAGCCGGAAGAAAGGATAAAATGCCCCTCTAACAAAGCATCTGCCTCTCTAAAATACCCAAGAACTTCTTCACGGTTCATTCGATTACCTTTTATTCTTAAATTACCTAAAAGCACGTTGAACGGAACTTACGCTTTCGCTCACTCTTAATGCCGCAATTATACTGGTTAGATGTTTAACATCCCTAACTTCAATATCAAGGGCAATCCTGAATAATTCAGGGGCGCGCTCAATAAATTTAATGTTACTGATATTACCCTTTTCCTGCGCGATCACGGTTAAAACTGCCGCCAATGCCCCGGGGAGATGTTGCAGTAACAATTCAATACGGCTCACAAAAATAGAATTTTCATCTTCGAGAGACGACCAGGATAAATCAAGCCACGCTTCGGGGGTATCGCTATAAACATCCAGCGATTCGCAATCTATGGTATGAACCATAATTCCTTTTCCCGTGGTCACGATGCCTATGATACGATCGCCCATAATCGGGTGACAACAATCCGACATATGAACAGCAAGGCCGGGGGTAAGCCCCTTGATGGGAATAGAGCCGCCGCCGGATCTTTTGCTGCTCTGATCGACCATTTTTGCGGGCAAAAGGCTATGTTCACCATTCAACTTAATGCCGGGATATATTGTTTCCAGCACTTTTCGATCCGGCAACTCCCCTTTGCCCACCAATTCATAGACTTCCTGTATTGACTGCAACTGCAGATTCTTAACGCATATTTCCAATGCCTTATTATTCAGCTCACGTTTTTCTATTTGAAAAGCACGCTTAAGCAATGTTTTACCAAGCATCTGATATTCATCTTTTTTCTTATGGCTTATAAAGCGGCGAATGGCGGCCTTGGCCTTTCCTGTTATTACGAAACCAAGCCAATTCGGGGACGGTTGCTGTGCCTTTGATCGCAGAATTTCCACCTGATCGCCATTACCCAAACGGCTGCGAAGTGGCACGGGATTACCGTTCACCGTACCGCCAACGCATGTATCCCCCACATCCGTATGAACAGCATAGGCAAAGTCAACCACCGTTGCCCCCTGCGGCAAATTAACCAATTGTCCTTTCGGCGTAAAACAAAAAACCTGATTTTGATACATAGCAAGTTTTGTATGTTCCAGAAATTCATCCGGGCCATCCGCATGTTCCATGATTTCCAAAAGATCCTTAAGCCACTTATATTGCTCGCCCTCCTGATCAGATGAATGTTGCTTATAGAGCCAATGAGCCGCGACCCCCTTTTCCGCAATAGCATCCATGGCCGATGACCTGATCTGAATCTCGATACGTTTTTTTCTGGGGCCAATCACTGTCGTATGTATGGACTGATACCCATTGGGCTTGGGCATCGAAATATAATCTTTGATCRAATCCGGTATGGCTTGCCAAATGCTGTGTACGACGCCAAGAGCGCGGTAACATGTTTCGGCATCATCAACAATAATACGAAAAGCAATAATATCCGCCTGATCAGCCAAGCTCACATGACGATATGTCATTTTTCGCCAAATGGAATAAAACCGTTTTTCCCGCCCAAAAACCTCCGCTTCAATACCCGCCTCTGCAAGCAGCCGTTCAAGTTCCGATATAACAAGATCTTTTATGCCGTCCGTACTGGCATGAATTTGCTTCATGCGCTTTGTGATTGATTCATAGGCCTCTGGATAAACATGGGGAAAGGCCAGGGCTTCCAGTTCTTCCTTGATTTCCTGCATCCCGATACGTTCTGCAAGCGGCGCGTATATATCCAGTGTTTCCCGGGCGATGCGAAGACGCTTTTCCGGTTTTTTGATATGATGAAGGGTACGCATATTATGAAGCCGGTCGGCCAGCTTCACCAATAACACCCGAATATCATCAGACATAGCGAGCAGGAATTTACGAAAATTATCMGCCTGTTTGGSRYTTKYYKMWRWMWRKKYSMVBWYWGASRVMWKVSTSWYGMSVWYRAMSWKHBKSKSAAYRTYKKYSYCAAATAATTCTTCKATCTGTTCATGGGTTGCAATGGTGTCTTCGATCGTATCATGGAGCAACGCCGTTACAATCGTGTCGCAATCCATTTTCATATTTGTCAGAATACCCGCCACCTCAAGGGGGTGGGAAAAATACGCATCACCGCTGGCGCGCACCTGCTTTCCATGAACCTTCATTGAAAAAACATAGGCCCGATTCAACATGTTTTCATCAATATTCGGGTCATATTCCTTGACCCGTTCCACGAGTTCATATTGCCTTATCAACGCACCATACCCACTTAAAAAATATTTATTATCTTACCATTAATCTCATACACTAGATAAGTAGAATATGGTTAAAAAAAAGACCCGCAATGAATTTCATCGCAGGTCTTGGTATTTTCTATATACAGAAGAAGAATTATTCAGCTCTCTGCTTTATTCTGCTCACCTAATTTAGAGAACATGGCTTCTGCCTTCATTTCCGCAGAGGCCTTGGCCAAATTTTCTGTGGTGACTTCTAGTTGATTTTCTTCCAGTTTTTTACCGGCARGCAATAATGAAATATCATCTTCTTCCGGCTCATCAACTTCTACGTTTTTCTGCAAGCCATGAATGAGGGACTCATGAAGTGTCTCTGCGGTGATCTGTTCACCCGCAAGTTCCCGAAGCGCAACAACAGGATTTTTATCATTATCCCGTTCCACCAAAATCGGCGCACCTGAGGAAATTTGACGCGCCCTGTGGGCCGCCAACAAAACCAGTTCAAACCGGTTTGGTACTTTATCTACACAATCTTCAACGGTAACGCGTGCCATGCCGCTCTTTCTCCAATTTTATACGTCCGCTCCACGCTAGGCTGCAAAAACGACCATAATGCCAAACGCGGCTTATACAACCCAAATTCTTATCTGTAAAGCATGATATANCATAGTTTTCCAAAAAAGGGCATTTGATAATATTTGGGTGATTATATTTGCCGGATTAATCCCTTATTTTCTTGCCCCGCCAATTCGCGCGCAAAAAATTTCGCCGTTTTGCCAAAAACCGGATGTATCCATTCCGGACATATATCCATGAGGGGGTTCAAAACGAATAGTCTTTCATGCATTCGCGGATGGGGAATGACCATATCCTGAACTTGATGCGTTATATAGCCATCTCCTGCCGCGTTATGCCAATCACCCGGCCCATCATCCGGGGATGGACAAATACGATCATCATAGGCAATGATATCCAGATCAATGATCCGCGCTTCCCATCGGATACGGCGCGTTCGGCCAAGTTTTGTTTCAATGTCATGAAGAACATTCAACAGGTCTTCCGGTGACAAACGCGTATCCACGGCGGCGACCGCATTGATAAACCATGGCTGGTCTGATTTTGGCACAGGTTCGGATTCATAAAAATGTGACAAGGCAACGATGTCAATACCCCATGCCGGCATTTCGGCAAGAGCCGCCGCCAGCATTGATCGCGGCGAGGCTGAATGACCATCACTTAAATTACTGCCCAATCCAATAAGAATCATATCTTTTCCCGACAAAACCCGATTTAAAAATAGTTATATGCCAAAGAAATCAGAAATATGCTACAATAGCCTCATATTTTATGTAATTTTTTAGGATTTTTGAAATGATGTATTTTCATCCCAACGAAAAGCTGGCGTTATTTATTGATGGTTCCAATCTATTTGCTACCGCCAAAGCCTTAAGTTTCGACATTGATTATAAAAATTTAAGGAAATTCTTCTCGGAAAAAGGCATATTATTACGGGCTTATTATTACACGGCTCTGTTGGAGGATCAGGAATATTCTCCGCTGCGTCCCCTGGTCGATTGGCTGGATTACAATGGGTTCACCCTGATCACCAAGCCAACCAAGGAATTCACCGACAGCCGGGGCGAAAAAAAAATCAAAGGCAATATGGATATGGAGCTTGCCATTGATATGATGGGCATGGCCGACCATGTGGACCATATGGTTCTTTTTTCCGGTGACGGCGATTTCAGGCGGCTGGTCGAAGCCGTACAGCGCAAAGGGGTTCGCGTCACGGTCATCAGCAGTACAAAAACCTCCCCGCCCATGATCGCAGATGAACTGCGCCGGCAAGCCGATAATTTCATAGAATTATCCGATCTGGACGGCGATTTTGGCCGTCCGTCTCAAGCGAACCTTAATCATGACGGCCACCATTCCCATGATTCATCTGGGTCAAAACCAGAAATAAATGATGGACAAGATTAATGTCAACATCCCCTGTTAAAGCCGCCTTCATGGCGGGTGATGCCCCTGAAGATTGTGCTATTTGCTCACGCCTGACTGATTTTCGGGCGGGAAACAAGAAAAAATATCCTGCCTTTTACAATGGCCCCGTGCCCTCCTTTGGTGATCCAGATCATGAATTGCTGATCGTTGGCATGGCACCGGGCATGAAGGGGGCCAATCAAACCGCCCGGCCTTTTACCGGAGATTATGCCGGTGATCTGCTATTTGCCACTTTGGCCAAATTTGGCTATACGAACGGCATATATAAATCCGTGGCCAGCGATGGCCTGAGCTTAAAAAATACGCTCATCACCAATGCGGTGCGTTGCGTACCGCCGCAAAATAAAACGGTCGCCGAAGAAGAAGATAATTGCCGGCCTTTTTTGATTAATCAGATCAACAATTCATCACGGCTCCGTATGGTTCTTGCCCTTGGGCTGGTGGCGCATAATTCTGTTTTACGCACATTCGGCAAGAAAAAATCCGCCTTTAAATTTGCCCACGGTGCCCTTCATCCACTGGGCGATAATTTTGGCAAGGATATTACCTTAATCAACAGCTATCATTGCTCGCGCTATAACACCAATACCAAACGACTGACCACCGAAATGTTCGAAGATGTCTTCCAGAAAATAGAAGATTTTTTAACCCCAGAGAATTGAGAAATAACATGAAATATATCATTACTTTAACGGCGGCCCTTTTCATCGGCTTAACCAATAGTCTATTCGCGCAGAATCAATATGATTCTGTGGAAATAAAAACGATAAAGGTGGATGACGGCCTCTATATGCTTCAGGGGGCTGGCGGCAATATCGGTATTTCTTCGGGGGTAGATGGTATTTTTATGATTGATGATCAATTTTCCCCGCTGACCCCAAAAATTCTCGCGGCAATCAGAGAAATTTCGCCTGAGCCTGTAAAATTTGTGATCAACACCCATTGGCATTTTRACCATACGGGCGGGAATGAGAATCTTGGTAATATGGGCGTGATTATCGTCGCCCATGATAACGTTTATAAAAGGCTCAACAGCGACCAGTTCATGAAAGATTTCAACATGAATATTCCTGCAGCCCCAAAGGCCGCCCTGCCTGTGGTAACCTTTAACGACAGGGTTTCCTTTCATATGAACGGCCTTGAAATACAAGCCCGGCATTTTGCCAACGCCCATACTGACGGCGATAGCGTTATATTCTTCAAGAATAAAAATACCATCCATACAGGCGACATATTCTTTAATGGCCTTTACCCCTATATTGATAGCGGCGCGGGTGGTTCCATATATGGCATGATAAAAACAGTAAAACATATTCTCGGCCAGATTGATGATCAGACCAAAATCATTCCCGGCCATGGCCCGCTGGCAAATAAACAGGATTTGCAGAATTACCTGCAGATGCTGGCGCAGGTCGTGAAAAGCCTGGAGCCTTTGGCGCAAGAGGGATTGCCTCTCGAAGAAGCCATCAAACGTGATCCCTTAAAGAACCTGAATGAGACATGGGGTGGTGGGTTTTTGAAACCTGAAAAATTTATTGAAATAATTTACGCAACCATTCAAAAACATGTAAAAAATTAAAGACGTAAAATATTGTTCATCCATCATTCAGTTTTAAAAAGTTATAGTGATGCAAGATGTAGGTGAGGCTACAAAATATGAAGGAATAAGATGATGGGTAACATTAACCGAATGATGAGAACAACCATATTTATACTGGGGCTGACAATATTTGGACTGGCCCCGACAGCGCAAGCCTTGGCTGATCAAAAACACCATAAACCCCGCGTCCATCATGGGTACAATAATTATGACAATAAACATAACTGGCGGCATAATTATCGTAATAACTATCGGCGTGACTATAGCTGGCGTCATAATTATCGCTATAACAATAATCGCGGCAACGAAATTGTCTTTGGCATGCTCGCAGGGGGCTTATTGTTCCATGCCATGACCAGCAATCAACGCGGCAGCAATTATGGCCGGACGGTTTACGTCCAGCAACAACCCGTCCTTGTGCAGCCCAAACAACAGCAATGGGCTCATAAACAACAGGTTCAACAACAAAATGTGGCACAAAATAATAATAACGCCTGCCTGCAGGTACGTGAATATCAAACCACCATTACCGTCGGTGGGCAAAGCGTGCCAGCATATGGTCAATCCTGTTTGCAGCCCGATGGTTCATGGAAACTCGGCCCTGCTATTCCAGAACCCGGTTATTAACCTGCCCTCTCTTCCCTCCTAGGCTCCCTCACTTCGGGAGCTTTTTTTTGCTCAAAGCCCTATATTTCCCGCGCCTCCCTAACGCCTTTCATGGMCATCAGAACAGGACGGATGCCCGAGGAAACTTTGTATTTGTCTTTAAGTTCGAYGTCGATGTCATATTCATCTTCGTCCATGACATTTATTTTAAAAGTGATATAGCCGCGCCCGCCTTTGTATTTTTCCAGCAATTCATGAATGGCGGCGATGGGACTTTCATCGGTCAGAAATATTTCCAGGCCCCTGGCGGCGACAGCGGCGACTTCTTCTATGGCGGCAAAGCTTTTGGCGGTAACCCGCAGGCCTTTTTCCGGGTGGATGGTGGCATCGACCGTTGTGATCACAGATCGTCCCACCTGCAAAATCTCGTCAGCGCTATCCAGCAMTTCGGAAAAGACCATACATTCAAAGCCACCAAAGGCATCAGAAAGACCGATGAAGGCGAATTTCTTGCCGCGCTTGTTTTTCATGATGCGGATATTCTGAATGGTTCCGGCGAGCCGAACCGTTACCCCGCCGCGTGCTTTACGCTCAAGTTCAACAGAGGGCGTGATTTTTTTCCGGGCCAGAACTTGGGTATAGGCATCAAGAGGATGGGCGGACAGATAAAATCCGACGGCTTCTTTTTCATAATTCAACCGTTCGATCAATTGCCAATCTATCATATCGGGCATTGCCAAGGCCTGATCCGACACCACATCACCGAACAGGTTAACCTGATTGCTGTTGCGTTGTTCGGTGGCGGAACTGGCCTGTTTCAAGACCATTTCGACCGAGGACAGCATCTGCGCGCGATTGGGATTAAGGCCGTCAAAGGCCCCGGCTTTCGCCAGATTTTCCAAGGCGCGTTTATTGACATATTTGGTATCAAGCCGGCTGCAAAAATCCGCCACATCCTTGAAAGGGCCATTTTTCTCGCGTTCGGCAATCAAGCCTTCCATGGCGCCGGCACCGACATTTTTCAAAGCCGCCAAACCATAGCGCACGCCGCGCAAAATACCGTCGCCTTTGGCGCCGCCCGCGTTATCCTCGTCTTTTTTGCCAGCGATCACTTCCACGGAAAATTCAACTTGGGATTTATTAATATCAGGCGGCAGAATTTCCAGCCCCATGGCCTTCACTTCTTGTTTAAAGATGGCCAGTTTATCCGTGTTGGTCAGGTCAAGCGACATGATAGCCGCCATGAATTCCGCCGGATAATTGGCTTTGAGGTAAGCCGTATGATAAGAGATCAAAGCATAGGCGGCCGCGTGACTTTTGTTAAAACCATAGCCTGCGAATTTTGCCACCTGATCAAAAATACTGGCCGCCTGTTTTGCATCAACACCCTTTTTATCTGCGCCCTCCTGAAAACGGGCGCGCTGTTTATCCATCTCTGCGGCAATTTTCTTACCCATGGCCCGTCGCAAGAGATCCGCCTCGCCCAAAGAATAATCCGCCAGGATCTGCGCGATCTGCATGACCTGTTCCTGATAAATAATCACGCCGTAGGTTTCGGTCAGTATTCCTTCGAGTAAAGGATGCAGATAATCCGGTTTCTCTTCGCCGTGCTTGCACGCAATATAACGCGGAATATTATCCATAGGCCCCGGACGATACAGCGCCACGACCGCAATGATATCCTCAAAACTATCGGGTTTTAACTGGGACAACACATTCTGCATACCGCTGCTTTCCAGCTGGAATACGCCGGTCGTCTTGCCGCTGCTGAATAATTCGTAACTTGCCTTGTCATCAAGCGCGATTTTTTCCAAATCAACATGAATATCCCGCAGGGCGATATTCTCAATCGCCTTGGCCAGAACGGTCAAGGTCTTCAAACCCAAAAAGTCAAATTTCACCAGCCCGGCCTGCTCAACATATTTCATATTAAACTGGGTTACCGGCATATCAGACTTGGGATCACGGTAAAGAGGCACCAGTTGATCAAGGGGCCGATCCCCGATCACCAGCCCCGCCGCATGGGTTGAGGCATGACGGTTCAGGCCTTCCAGTTGCAGGGCCATTTTAATAAGATGAGCCGTCGAAGGATCATTATCCCGCTCATAACGTAATTTCGCTTCGCTCTCCAAAGCCTCTGCCAAGGTCATGGGATTGGCGGGATTGACCGGAATTAATTTCGACAGCCTGTCCACCTGACCATAAGGCATCTGTAACACGCGGCCCACATCGCGGATTACCGCCTTGGCCTGAAGCTTTCCAAAGGTGATGATCTGCGCCACTTGGGCCTCGCCATATTTCTCTTGAACATATTTAATCACCCGTTCGCGTTTGTCCTGACAAAAATCAATGTCAAAATCGGGCATGGATACCCGTTCAGGATTAAGAAACCGCTCAAACAGAAGGCCAAAACGCAAAGGATCAAGATCAGTAATCATCAAGGCCCAGGCCACCACAGACCCCGCCCCGGATCCCCGGCCCGGCCCCACCGGAATATTATTTTTCTTTGACCATTGAATGAAGTCAGCAACAATCAGGAAATACCCCGGAAAGCCCATTTGATTGATGATTTTCAGTTCAAATTTTATACGTTCCCAATAGGGCTTGGCCAAGTCCTTTTGTACGTCCGGCCTCTCTTCCCCGTTATAGACATGGGCCATCAATCGCACGTCAAGGCCATCATGGGCCATATTTTCCAGAGCCTCTGCCTCGCTGGCAGAAGCATCCGTGAAATTCGGCAAAATAGGATCAACTGTCGGCACCTTAAAGGCACATCTCTGGGCGATAACAACCGTATTGTGAATGGCCTCGGGCAGGTCGGCAAAAAGTTCCGTCATTTCCTCTGCCGATTTGAAATAATGTTCCGGCGTTAATTTGCGCCGGTCATCCTGTTCCACATAATTGCCGCCCGCAATACAAAGCAGCGCATCATGGGCCTGATACATTTCCTTTTCCGGAAAGAAGGCCTGATTGGTGGCCACGAGGGGAATATCCAGCTTGTAGGCCAGATTGATAAAATCTTCTTCGGTTTTTTCTTCGGTTGCCATGCCATGACGCATGATTTCCATATAAAACCGTTCGGGGAATGTTTTTTTCAGCTTTCGCGTGATATCCTCAGCCAGCGACAAGGCATGTGCGCTGCCCACAGCAAGATATTTACCCACCGGCCCTTCTGGCCCGCCCGAGAGGCAAATAAGATCGTCCGARAAGCCTTCTATTTCCCCTAGATTAATTTGCGGGGTCTCTGATGGTTCGCTTTCCATATGGGCCTTGCTGACCAGATACATCAAATTCTGATAGCCCTGCTTCGTTTGGGCCAGCAAAATGATCCAGCCCGGCTCCGGTGCCTTAAAAGACCGCGAATCCTGCGTTATCTCGTGACGAATGGCAAGCGAGCAACCAATGATCGGCTGGATACCCGCTTCCGGCAAGGCCAAAGACGCTTCCAATGCGCCAAACATATTATTACTGTCGGTGATGGCAACGGCGGGCATATTATGCTGATGGCAGAGCTTGCCCAAAGCCTTCACATGGATCGCCCCTTCGGAAAGGGAATAGGCCGAATGCAGCCTCAGATGTATGAAATTCGCGCCTGTTGGCATATTTGTCTCTTCTAGCTCAATAGTCCATTATGCAGCGTAACGCAGCGATCCATTTTGAGCGCCAATTGCGTATTATGGGTGGCGATCAGGGCAGAAATACCCTCTTCCCGTGACAGGCGCAAAAGCTCATTCATAACGCCGTTCCCTGTGGCCTCGTCAAGATTTCCTGTCGGCTCATCAGCCAGCAGGATTTTCGGTTTATTGATTAACGCGCGCGCAATGGCCACTCTTTGTTGTTCCCCGCCGGATAATTCGGACGGCCTGTGATCAAGCCGTTGCCCAAGGCCCAGTTTTTCAAGCATCTTGCTGGCAGATTTTCTGGCCCGGCCTTTGGAGCGACCCGCAATGATCCTCGGCAGCATAACATTCTCAAGGGCTGTGAATTCCGGCAACAGATGATGAAATTGATAGATAAAGCCAACATCATGACGGCGAATGCGGGTGCGTCTGTTATCGGTCAGGCCGCCGCAATTCTCGCCGTCGATGATCACCTCGCCCTCCCCCATGGCATCAAGAAGTCCGGCGATCTGCAGCAAGGTGGATTTGCCTGATCCGGACGCGCCCACCAGCGTGACCACTTCGCCCTTTTTCAGGGTGAAATCCACGCCTTTCAGGATATGAAGGTCTTTATTACCCTGAATGAAATGCCGGTGAATATTTTTAAGTTCCAGAATATTATCGCTCATGACATGCCCCCTATTCATACCGCATGGATTTTACAGGATCGAGCTTTGCCGCCCGCCRTGCCGGCAGCAAGGTGGCAAAGAAACTTAAAGTCAGAGCCACGCCAACAACRATCATTATTTCCCGGGGCTCGACAATAGACGGCACCTCTGACAGGAAACGTATCTCCCCCTCCCACAGGCTAAGGCCCGTCCATTTCTCGATAAAATCCATAATAGGCTGAACATTATAGGCAATCGACAGCCCCATAAGCGTGCCCAGCATCGTGCCCAGCACCCCGATGCAAGAACCGACGATGAAAAATATTCTTAAYATTGACCCGCTTGTCGCCCCCATAGTGCGCAGAATAGCCACATCGCGGGTTTTATTTTTCACCATCATGATCATGGTCGAAATAATATTAAATACYGCCACCAGAATAATGAAAGACAATATGATAAACATCACATTACGTTCCACCTGCAACGCATTAAAAAAACTCTGGTTCAAAATGCGCCAATCAATCAATCTTCCTCCTAAGCCAAACCCGCGGGTCACCTGCTCGACCTCATCAAACATTTTGGTGATCATGTCGGGATGGGTCAGGATAATTTCCAAAGCCCCGGCCTCATCGCCATATTGGAAATAATTCTGGGCCTGCTTTAAAGGCATGAAGAAATAACTGGTATCGTAATTATATTCGCCAACCTCAAAAATTGCCTTGATTTGATAATTGGCGATACGCGGCACGGTGCCAAAGGGCGTTACCCGCCCGCGCGGGCTGACCAACGTCACCAGATCACCCACACCAAGATCATATTTATCGGCAAGCCTTTTGCCAATGATAATATCATTATCCCCCTGACCATATTCCGCCAGCGACCCAACCTTGATATTTTCCGAAATCAAGGTCATCTGCCGCAAATCATCGGCCCGCACGCCGCGTACCAAGGCCGGAACGCTATAGCTGCCAAAGGTTGCCAGCGCGTGGCCTTCAATGATGGGCAAAACCTTGATCACATTGTCGATCTGTTTCAATTTGGCCGCCGCATCGTCATAATCGCCCATGCGCCCGCCCGCAGGTTGATACAGCATATGGCCATTAAAACCGATGACCTTGCTGAGCAATTCTTCGCGAAAGCCATTCATCACAGACATGGTAACAATCAGCACCATAACCCCGATAGCAATGCCAAGAAGGGAAAAAAGCGCGACCAGCGTGACGAACCCTTCGTTGCTTCTGATTTTCAGATAGCGAAAGGCCACCATCCATTCATAGGTTTTAAACATGGCTTTAAGCCCCCAGCATGTTAATGGCATCTTCCAGGGTCAGTTCCTGCCTGTCCCCCGTGGCCCGGTTTTTCAGCTCGATTAGGCCATTTTTCAAACCGCGCGGTCCGACGATCAATTGCCAGGGCAGACCGGCCAGATCCATATCGGCAAACTTGCCGCCGGCCCCCATGTCGCGGTCATCATATAAAACCTCAACAGATTTATCCGTCAGCCGCTGATAAATGTCATCGCAAGCCGCCGCGCAGGCCTCATCCTTAATACGCAGGTTAATCAATCCTATTTTATAAGGCGCGACCACTTCGGGCCAGATAATGCCGTTTTCATCATGGTTGGCCTCTATCAACGCCCCGACAAGACGCGACACACCAACGCCGTATGATCCCATCTCAACGGGCACCAGATTGCCGTCCGGCCCGGTSACCTTGGCGTTCATGCTTTCGGAATATTTGGTGCCAAAAAAGAAAATATGTCCCACTTCGATGCCCTTTGCGCGCCGAAGATTTTCTGGGGCAACCGGACAATTGTCCGCCTCATGTTTTTCTTCTTCCATGGCATAAAGACTTTGCAGTTTTTCAATAGTCTGCGCCTCAATATCACCGGTCAGGCTCGCCAGATCGAAATCCTCAATGGCCTTGTCGTAATAAAGTGTGCTTTCGCCGGTTTCGGCCAAGATTTGAAATTCATGGCTCAAATCACCGCCAATAGCGCCGGTATCCGCACGAACAGGTATGGCCACAAGCCCAAGGCGGGCAAAGGTTCGCAGGTAAGCCACATACATTTTATTATAGGAAATACGGCCCGCTTCCTCGTTCAAATCGAAACTGTAATTATCCTTCATCAAAAATTCACGGCCCCGCATGATGCCAAAACGCGGACGAATTTCATCACGGAATTTCCATTGAATATGATAGAGCATTAAGGGCAGGTCTTTATAGGATTTAATGTTGCTGCGGAACAGGTCTGTGACCATTTCCTCATTGGTTGGCCCATAGAGCATTTCGCGGTCATGGCGATCCGTGATCCGCAGCATCTCCTTGCCATATGCCTCATAACGGCCACTTTCCTGCCAAAGCTCCGCCGGCTGGATAGTGGGCATCAAAATTTCCTGCGCCCCGGCTCTATCTTGCTCTTCCCGAACGATCTGCTCAATTTTACGCAGTACCCGCAGCCCCATGGGCAGCCATATATAGATGCCCGCGCTGGTTTGCCTGATCAATCCCGCCCGCAGCATCAGCCGATGGGAGGTGACCTGCGCATCCGCCGGATTTTCTTTAAGTGTGGGCATGAATAGGGATGAARGACGCATAATGAAAACCTTGTATGTCATATAATTTTAGCAAAATAATAACTTTGATATTTTATAGACGGATCACGCCATTATGAACAGGCTTTTAATGCCCGGCAATTATCTTTTAGCTATGAAATGACTTTTACGGAGAGGGTTTTTTATTTTTTACGCAAAACTTATATAATTCCGCCTGACTTTTGCCGGCAAGCGGCTTACCATCCAGCGTGACCTTGCCATCCTTCACAATGATCTGGCCCAAATTCAGATAACCGAGCAAGCCGGGATGTTCCTGAAACTGTTTTTGCGCATTTGCGCTGCCGCGATTTTCTTTGGCCACGTCGAGAATCAATTGAAAAATAATTTTATCTTTGAGGCCAAGGTCAGGACTTTCATATAAATCAGCGGATTTAACGGACTTGCCGCGCACATCCACACCGCCCTTATATGACACGTCACCCGAGGGAATATGCTCCATTAATATGCGGCAGGATTCAACCGTTATATAAGCCTCTCTTTCATCTGAAAGGCTTGGAAATATTAACATTTTGTTAATGAATACCGTTGCAAAAATGCATCTCCAAATTATCTTTTCCCTTATAAGTCGCATAAAACAAGCCCTTTATCTATCGTTGCCTACTCTGGTCATTTGTGACATTTTTGTAACAATACCGTAAAAATTTATCCAGACAGGTTATTTGTTGATGACAAAAACTATCAGCTCCCCTATTGTCCAATGCGAACGTGAGGCTCAAGTCTCGGGAGGGAAAAATCTACACTACACCAACAGCACGTCGAACAAATAAAATAAAAAATAATTATTTTCGTAATTAATATTCGACCAATGATAATATATTAAAAAATATATAGAAAAAAGCAAGGCTTGCAGGCCTTGCTTTTTTTTGTCTGATGACCACCCGAATATAYTCAATAACCGGAAGCCTGCCCRTCTTTTCGCATTTCTGATGCCCCCTTATAAACCCCCAGYTTCTCATCCCATAGAATCATTTGATAKCCGCCRTAGCCGCCTTTGCCGACCTTGACCCTATGCCCGCGCCGCCGCARTTCCTCTAYAACTGTATCTTCRAYGCCRGATTCCACATTYAAAATACCGCCGTCYTTCATCASCTCTCCCGTTGGCTCACTTGARCCRTCATGGCGGTAGCGTGCCACGTCACCGGCYTCCTGAACATTCATCCCGAAATCAATCATATTGGTTATGATCTGGGCATGTCCCTGTGGCTGCATGCCGCCGCCCATGAGACCGAAACTCATCAGAGGTTTCCCGTCTTTCATGACAAAGGCCGGAATGATCGTATGAAACGGTCTTTTGCCCGGCGCATAAACATTGGGATGGCCTTTTATCAGGGTGAAGAGCTGCCCCCGGTCCTGAAGCATAAAACCCAGTCCGTCCGGCACCAGACCAGAGCCCATGCCCCGGTAATTACTTTGAATCAGACTAACCATCATRCCRTYCTTRTCRGCCACCGTCAGATATATGGTATCGCCKTCCCTAAGCACRTCYGGRTCYGGRTATTTGACYTCATTAATGACGCTGTCCATGGCGATCATYGCCCGGCGYTCGGCGGCATATTCCTTTGATAGCAGCCGTTCAACAGGCGCGTCATAATAGTCCATATCCGCATAGAATCTCGCCCGATCCTCAAAGGCAAGCTTCTTTGCCTCCGCATGGACATGCAGATAATCGGCGCTATTATGCCCCATGGCCTTAAGGTCGTAACCTTCCAGTATATTCAGCTGCTGAAGGGCGGCAATCCCCTGCCCATTAGGCGGTAATTCAAAAACATCATAACCCCGGTAATTGATCGATAAAGGCGTCACCCATGTGCTTTTATGCGCCATGAGGTCTTCTTTGCGCAAAGCCCCGCCGATGCGCCTCATATAGCTGTCAATAGTATCCGCGATTGGCCCGTTGTAAAAGGCCGCCCGGCCGCCTTCTGCAATCATGGAGAGGGTATTGGCAAGGTCTGGATTTTGAAAAACCTGTCCTTCTACGGGCGGTATGCCACCCGGAAAATAGGTCTTCAGAAAATTCGCCGTTTCCTCTACCCCCGATTTGGGATCCAGATAACGCGCGCCGGCCATTTTCATATAATAAGCAATCAATTGGGTCAGCGGAACCCCTTCCCGCGCATAAGATATGGCCGGAGCCAGATTTTCCGCCATGGATAATTTTCCGAATTTTCCGTGAAGCTCATACCAGCCATCCACCGTCCCCGGCACCGAAACCGGCAGCGAGCCATAGGGCGGAATATCTGATCGTCCGCGCCTTTTCAATTCTGCGGCAAGGTCATCATAGCTCAGCCCCATGGGCGAGCGACCAGACCCGTTCAAACCATAGAGTTTCCGGCTTTCAGGATCCCATACAATGGCATATAAATCACCGSCAATGCCATTCCCCGTGGGTTCCATCAAACCAATAGCCGCATTGGCCGCAATGGCCGCATCAACGGCTGAACCGCCTTTTTTCAAGATATCCAGCGCCACTTGCGTCGCCAGAGGGATACTGGTCGCGGCCATGCCATTCTTGGCTATGACCTGTGATCGTGTGGCAAATTGCGCGCCCACATTCCGGTCCCCCCGGTGGGACTGCGGCCATTTGTTATCCGTGGCTGCATTTTTTTTAACGGTTGCGTCCAGAGTCATATTTTCCCCCATCTGTTTTTTGTTGCCTTCTTCTGCCCATGACGAAAATGGCAGAAAAGCCAGAAGCCCGGCAAACACAATAATTCTGAGTAGGTTTTTCATCAGCTATCCCTGTATTATAAATTTATCATTACCCGCCGTCAGGGACATATACTGACAAAATAACTTTCATAAAGCAAGTAAGCTGTATATGGTCGTAAACTCATAAAATAAGGGAAATACCAATGAATAAATTCTTTCTTCATAAAATATCGGGCGTCATAATAATCGTCCTTGCATCACTGTCCCCCTCGTTTGCCGCCTCAAAAGACGAAGCCGCAATCACACAGATCATTTTTGACCTGAAAGACGGCTGGGAAAAGGGAGATGGTGCGCCTTTCCGCGAGCATATACTGGATTTTGACGGGTTTCGCAGCATCGAAAGCGGCGGGCAGAATACCCCGCTGGATGACCTGATCATAAGACATGTGGAACCGGAGAAAACCGCACTGGAATATCTGACCATTGATATTTTAAATATCGAAATTAATTTTGAAAAGGATTTTGCCTGGGCCATCGCCGATCAGCGCGTCAAGGGCAAGGTCAGAAAAAACGGAAAAACATTCGATAAAGGCGGCTATCAAACCTATCTTTTCCGGCTCGTTGAAGGCAACTGGAAAATTGTTCACAGCCATTCATCATCCAGAAATTACAATCCGAAAAGACATGACCCGGCCAAGATGATGAAATAAATACGCCAGAAGCAAATAATCCTATGGCACATGCCCCTCAGAGGGCATGTTCCGAAGTCTGTCCAGCAGCGCATCAAGACCGGCCGCCTCGGCAAAATCGGCGGCTGTTCTGTTGTCGTCAGATTTCACAGATACATCAGCCCCATATTCCAGCAACATATCCACCACCGGTGCGTTGCCAAGGCTTGCCGCTGCCATAAGCGGGGTATAGCCRCCGGYCTGAATYACATTGACTTTTGCCCCGGCTTTTAACAAYAGGCTGACAATGGGSCCTTGTCCGGCAACGCAKGCRCTATGAAGGGGSCGAAGATCCGACATGTTAYCYGCATGAATATTMACATTTGCGCCCATTTCTATCAACAGGCTCGCCGCACTCAATGAGCCAAAGAAACAGGCCAGATGCAATGCCGAAAATCCATCGCCGCTCAAGCGATCAATATCGCTTGTCGCCTCAAGAAACCGCGCAAGTTCATCAGGCATATCAAGGGCTGCAAGATCAAACTGATCCAACTCCGGCCCCTGCTCGAGCAGTGCCTTGGTCAGGTCATATTTGGCCAGATAAAGCGTAAATAAGATGGCCGACACGCCGTCGGAGCTGCGGCTTGAAGCCAGTGTTTTGTCTTTTGCCAGAATCGCCCGAAGCCTCGCTTCGTCCGCCACATCAATGGCTTTAAACAGATCATCCCGTGACATATTTATCCTACTGGTTAAATTGATATTCTGCCATACCGCGGCGCGCCAGTTCATCGGCCTTTTCAT
>NVVM01000040.1 GCA_002402225.1 Alphaproteobacteria bacterium | reverse complement strand
GGCGGGATTGGCGCAGCTTGGCTTGCTTGATTTTCAGGATGCGGTCATCGGTCATAAGGCCTATGATCTGGTTTCTTTATTGCAGGACGCGCGGCGTGATGTGTCTGAGGAACTGGAACAGGAAATGCTTAATAAATATATCCGTAATACGGGCCAGAATATGCCGGATTTCCGCCGCTATTATGCCCTTCTGGGGGCGCAGCGCAATGCCAAGATCATTGGTATTTTTACCCGGCTTTACCTGCGGGACGGCAAGGCGGATTATCTTGATAAAATCCCTGCGGTCTGGCAATTGCTCGAGAGGGACTTGCAACATCCGGCCTTGGCTCCCATACGGCGCTGGCTGAAGGGCCATATATCTGCGGAAACGCGCGTTCAGGCGTTTCTGCCAAAATCCTTCATGCCGCAGAAAGCCATGATTCTGGCCGCCGGTTTGGGACAGCGCATGCGGCCCCTGTCGGCCCATCGCCCCAAACCATTGATCACCGTGGCGGGGAAAGAACTCATATCATGGTCTTTGGACGGTTTATGCGCGGCGGGGGTGCGGGATGTGGTGATCAACATGCATTATCTGGCGGATCAAATGATGGATTTTGTGGATAAATATTATGACCATCGCCTGACCCTGACCCTGTCTGATGAACGCGATCAGCTTCTGGACAGCGGCGGCGGGGTTAAAAATGCCCTGAAATATCTGGGCGATGACCCATTTTTCATTTTGAACAGTGATATGATCTGGCAGGATGGTGATCAAGGCCGGATGCTCCCTAAAATGCAGGCTTTCTGGCAGGACGAAGATATGGATATTCTCATGCTTCTGGTGCCGCGCGACAAGGCCTTTGGTTATGACGCGGCCGGGGATTATCACCGGGACATCAAAGGCGGGCTTACGGCGCGCGGGCAGGACTTGCAGGCGGATTATGTTTATGGCGGCATCATGATCATCAAGCCGGAGTGTTTCAAGAATTCCCCTGATGGCCCCTTCTCCCTGCGCCAACAATTTGACCGGGCGGAAAAATCCGGGCGTTTATTTGGTATGATTCATGACGGGCCATGGTACCATGTGGGCACGCCCGGGACCCGGGACGATGTGGAGGATATAGTCATTAAATGCCAGGACGGTTAAAAAAGGCACCGGAACTTTATACGCTGGCTTCTCATACCTCATTTGTGGATGGGCTGGTGCGGGGTATCCGCTGCCGGTTTGGCGATGACCCTTTAACCTTAAGTGATGTGCTGATCCTGCTGCCCAACCGGCGGGCTGTTCGGTCTTTGCGGGATGCTTTTCTGCGGGCGTCTGGCGGAAAATCCTTGATATTGCCGCGCATTGAACCCATCGGTGATGTGGATGAAGACGACCTGTTTTTATCGGGCAATCTGATGCAGGGCACATGGGAAAGGGAATTGGCCCCGCCGATCCCGCCCTTCATGCGCCAGATGTTGTTGATGGATATCATTAATCGCTGGAGCCATAAGTCAGAAGGCAGTGTGCCGGAGATTGCCCAATGTGCTATTCTGGCCCGCGCCCTTGGACAATTTCTGGATCATGTTCAGACCGAGAGGTTAACCTTTAAGGATTTGGAAAATCTGGTGCCCTCTGAATATGCCAATCATTGGCAAAAAACTTTGGATTTTTTGAGGATTCTGACCGAACATTGGCCTGATATTCTGGCCCCGACCGGATTTTCGGACGCGGCTATACGCCGCAATATTCTGCTGGACGGCCTGCGGGAGCAATGGTTGGAAAACCCCCCAAGCCATCCGATAATCGTTGCGGGCTCTACGGGATCCATTCCGGCCACGGCAGACTTGCTGGGGGTTGTTTCGTGCCTGCCGCAAGGCATGGTGGTTTTGCCCGGTCTTGATCTTTTCATGGATGATATAAGCTGGGACGCCATTGATGATACCCACCCACAGGCCACCATGAAACATCTTTTGTCTGTCATCAGGGCGGACAGGGATGTGGTCAAAAACTGGCTTGATGATGATATTCCTGACCATCGCCGCGCGCGAAATGACCTGCTGCGAGAGGTTATGCGCCCGGCAGAAACCACAGATCAATGGCGCTTTCTTGATCTTGATCTGACGGCGGCAACAAAGGGTTTCAGCCGGATAGAGACCCCGGGCCCGAGGGAAGAGGCGGGGATCATCGCCCTGATGCTGCGCGAAGCATTGGAAACAGACGGCAAAACGGCCGCATTGGTCACCCCCGACCGGCAATTGGCCCGGCGGGTGGCCGGTGAAATGAAACGCTGGGATATTCTGATTGATGACAGCGCGGGCACGCCGCTTTTTAACACATCGGCGGGCGTTTTCCTGCGGCTGACGGCGCAAATGATTGGGGAGGGGGCCGCCCCTGTGCCGCTGTTATCCGTATTAAAACATCCGTTATGCACAGGCGGGCAAGAGGTTGGGTATTTCCGAAAGATGACGCGCCTGTTGGAAGAATATATTCTGCGCGGCCCGCGTCCCGGGGCCGGATGCACAGGTATCAGCACGGCGATAGAGATGGCCTTGACCAAAAGGAAAAACTCTAAAAACAGTCTTAAAAATCCGGCCAGTAATATTTCGGCTATTACAAACTTGCAAAATCTAAAGGACTGGTGGCAGACCACATCCGACCTGATAATGCCTTTCGAGCAGACCATGGCGCAGAAAGATGCATCCTTTGAGGCCCTCCTGATCGGCCATATTGACATGGCGGAAAGGCTGTGTGCATCTCATGATAAATCGGGAGCAGAGAGATTATGGCAGGGGGATGCGGGCGAAGAGGCGGCTAAATTTATTGAAGACCTGCATCAGGCCGCGCTTTACCTGCCCCGGCTTAAGTCAGAAAATTATCCGGCATTGCTTGATGTTTTCATGGGCGGCATTACGGTTCGGCCCAAATATGGCCAGCACCCACGGCTTAATATCTGGGGCCCGCTGGAGGCACGGCTTCAACATGCGGATCTGGTGATACTTGCGGGCCTGAACGAGGGGGCTTGGCCGCCGGAACCGCCCGCCGATCCCTGGATGAGCCGCCCCATGCGCAAAGATTTCGGCCTGCCATCCCTCGAACAGAAAATTGGCTTGTCGGCCCATGACTTTTTGCAAGCGGCCTCGGCACCGCAAGTGGTTCTCACCCGATCCGAAAAGATGGACGGCACGCCGACGGTCAAATCCCGCTGGTTAAGCCGCCTTGACGCCGTTGCGCCGGATATTTCCCTACAAGCCTCCCCCTCATGGCTCGCATGGTATAGAATGCTTGACCTGCCCCTTGAGAAGAAGGATATACTGCCGCCGCGTCCCACCCCGCCCGTGACCAGCCGCCCGCGAAAACTATCGGTGACGGGCATTCAAAAATGGATGCAGGATCCCTATAGTATTTATGCCCGCTATATTTTGAAATTTAAAGTTCTTGATCCGCTCGATGCCGATCCGGGGGCGGCGGATAAAGGCACGATCATTCATGATGTTCTGGATGATTTTATGGGCAAATATTCTGATCATCTTCCGGACGATGCCAAGGCGGCATTAATTGACATTGGCCGGCAAAAATTTGAAAATTATATGGACCGCCCTGCGGTGCGCGCCTTTTGGTGGCCGCGCTTTGTTCATGTGGCTGAGTGGTTTGTTGAACAGGAAAAAAAACGGCGGCCCTACCATAAAACGACGGCGACAGAAATCGAAGGCCATATGGCTTTTGACTTGCCCGGCGGCGAATTCATCCTGACGGCAAAGGCCGACCGCATTGATCAGCTTGCGGATGGCAGCTATAGCATCATTGATTATAAAACCGGACGAAGCCCGACGGAGCGGAAAATTTATGCCGGCTATGCGCCCCAGCTGCCGCTGGAAGGCTTGATGGCAGAGGGCGGAAATTTTGACGGACTTAAAGCCGGCCCGGTCAGTGATTTATCTTACTGGCAGTTAAAAGGCGGGGAAGATGTGGCAGAAATCACTTCTTTTAATCTGTCTGCCCGTAATAAAATGGATGTGACAGAAGTTATCAAGGCCTCTTTTGATGGCCTGACCCGGCTCGTGACAAGCTTTGATCTGGAAGATACGCCCTATTTGAATAACCCAAGGCCGGATAATCTGGGTTACGGCGAATATGATCATCTGGCCCGAGCCCGTGAATGGCAGGGCAAGGAATCATGACGGCATCATTCCCCAAATCAACCCTGGAACAAAATCGGGCCTCAGAACCGCATGCCTCTGTATGGGTCGCGGCCTCTGCTGGGACGGGCAAGACATTTGTTCTGACCAATCGGGTATTGCGCATATTACTGGCGGAAGGCCAGCCCGAAAAGATTCTTTGCCTGACATTCACCAAGGCGGCGGCGGCGGAAATGGCCAACCGCATCAATAAAAAACTTGGTGAATGGGTGACCTGTGATGAGCAATTTCTCTGCGAACAGATTATRGGGTTGACCGGCGACTTTCCCACCATAGAGCAACAGGATCATGCCCGTAAATTATTTGCCCGGGTTCTGGAAGTGCCCGGCGGCCTGAAAGTTCAAACCATCCATTCCTTTTGCCAGTCACTATTGGGCCGGTTCCCTCTGGAAGCGGGTATAGCGCCGCATTTTCAGGTCATGGATGAACGCACAACATTGGAACACTTAAGCCGCGCGCGGGATGCGGTTCTGGCAGAGGCACAGAGTGAAATAAACCCGCATCTTGCGCAGAGCCTGACGCATATTTCCCGTAAAGTAACCGAAAATACCTTCGCCGATCTGATTGGGGCCTTGATTAATCAACGCAGCGGGCTTGAACGGATGATGGGCCGGTTCCGCTTGCTGGATCAGGCCATCCTCACCATGCGAAAAATGCTCGGGTTTAAAGCCTCTGACACCAGAGAGAATATGGTCGCGGCGGCTTGCCGGCAGGATGGTATCGATAGGGATAACCTGAGGCTTGCCGCAGAAATATTATCGACCGGAAGTGCCAAAAGCCAGAAAGCCGCTGCCGGCATGCAAAACTGGCTGGGCAATCCCGAAAAACGTCCTCAAAATCTTGGGGACTATATGGCGGCATTCTTAACCAAAGGCGGCGATATCCGTAAAATATTAATACCGAAAAAAATGGCGGACTCCAGCCCGTCAGCCATTGAGGCCATGACCCGTGAGGCAGAGCGGCTGCAGAAACTCACAGAAAAATTAAAGCTGATGACCCTGCTTGAAAATAGCACGGCCCTGCTGACGATTGGATCTGCCATGCTTGAGGCCTTTAAGGACAGCAAAAAACGACATGCGGTGATGGATTATGATGACTTGATCCTGAAGGTGAGCGGCCTGATCGGGACGGCGGGTATTGCGGATTGGATTTTATTTAAACTGGACGGCGGCCTTGACCATATCCTCATTGATGAGGCGCAGGATACCAATCCCGAGCAATGGCAAGTGATCAAGGCTCTGGCCAATGAATTTTTTGTAGGCGAAAGCCGGTCAGCGCAAGCCCGAACCATCTTCGCGGTGGGCGATGTCAAACAGTCGATCTATTCCTTTCAGCGCGCAGACCCCAGAGAATTTGTGGAAAACAGGCGAATTTTTCAGAAAAAATCAGCGGATGTGGGCCATGTTTTTCACAATGTGAATCTGGCCCTGTCCTTTCGGTCAACGGCGGCGGTGCTTAATCTGGTGGACAGGGTTTTTGAAAGTCCTGAAAGCCGCCATGCCCTGTCTTTCAGTCAGGAAGAAATTATTCATGAGCCTTCGCGCGTGGGTCACGGGGGACTGGTAGAACTTTGGCCGACCGAGCCTGCGGCCATAGTGCCAGAGACCGAAGACTGGCAGCCGCCCGTGATCCAGCAGCCTTCAAAGTCGCCTGAAATGAAGCTGGCGATCAGAATAGCGGATAAAATTGCCGCATGGCTGGACAGCGCAGAAGAATTAACCTCACAGGCGCGGCCCATTACGCCCGGTGATATCATGATATTGGTCCGCCGCCGCACCGCATTTGATAACTATATGATCAGAGCCTTAAAGGCGCGAAATATCCCCGTAGCCGGGCAGGATAAAATGCTGCTGAGCGAGCAGATTGCGGTTATGGATTTGATGGCCGTGGGCAATTTTGTCTTGCTGCCCAGTGATGATTTAACGCTGGCGGTGGTTTTGAAGAGTCCCTTCATTGGCTTCGACGAGCAAGATATTTTTGATTTGGCTTATGACCGCAGAGGCAGTCTCTGGTCGGCGTTACTCGCGCGTAAATCTGAAAGGGATATTTTTCAGCGGGCCTGCGACCTCCTTACGGCGCTGACGAACCATGCCGATAAAGTGCCGCCGTTTGAATTTTACAGTCATCTGTTGACGCGCCTGAAGGGCCGCGAAAATCTGTTAGGCAGATTAGGCGAAGAGGCCAATGACCCCATAGATGAATTCTTGCAGCTTGCCGCAGATTATGAAGTCAATAACGTCTCATCGCTGCAAGGGTTTTTAAGCTGGATTGACCGGGGGAATGTGGAAATCAAACGGGATATGGATCAGGGAAAGTCTCAGGTGCGCATCATGACCGTTCACGGCGCAAAGGGTCTGCAGGCCCCAATCGTCATTTTGCCCGATAGCTGCCAWGTGCCCAAACGTGGCTCGCCCCTTCTTTGGGCCGGGCCGAAAAATGAAGAATTACTCTTCTGGCCGCAAAAAAGTGATTTTGAACTGGGGCCTTGCAAGGCGGCTCGCGCAGATATCAACCTGAAGCAGGATCAGGAATATCTCAGGCTGTTATATGTGGCCCTGACACGGGCCGAAGACCGGCTCTATATCACMGGMTGGGAAGGYAAAAAAKCCCGCAACCCCCAAAGCTGGTATGACATCATTAGCCGGGCTCTTGAAGTGATGGCGGCGACRGGGGAATATAACATAACGCAGGGAGAGGCGGACGGTTTTCTGATGCGCCTGACCTGTCCGCAAAAGGTTCCTGCAGAAAAAAATATTTTGGACAGGGAGCAAAATACGTATAACGCGGCCTTGCCTGTCTGGGCGCGGGYSYTGCCGCGYGCTGAGCCTTCGCCGGCCCTGCCCTTAAGCCCTTCGCGCCCGGCGGAAGAAGAACCCGCMGTGATAAGYCCGCTCTTGGCCGCRAGGCGTCAGGGCCGTGATCACCAGCGGTTCCACCGGGGAAGGCTTATTCACCGGTTGCTTGAAATACTGCCGSASGTAAGCCCAATGGCMCGGGCSCASKCMGCGCAGGATTTTCTYRGCCAGCCCGCYTATGATTTGCCGSCGGCGGATATAAAWCAGAYYGTGACGCAGATTTTGGGGATTTTGAATGCGCCGGAATTTGCGGCGTTATTTTCAAAATCCAGCCGCGCCGAGGTGCCCATTGTGGGGCTTGTCGGGATGATGCCGGTTTCCGGTATCGTGGATCGTCTTGTGGTGCTGAACCATGAAGTTTGGATTGTGGATTATAAAACCAATCGCCCGCCGCCGGCAGATGTAAGGGATGTCCCGCGTATCTATCTGCGGCAAATGGCCGCTTACCGGGCCATATTATCCGACATCTATCCGGACAAAGTGATTAAATGCATGTTGTTATGGACAGATATTGCCCATTTGATGGCCTTGCCCACGGCAGCCCTTGATCAGATAATTTTCTGATCACAAAAAATTATCTCATTGTTTTCCTTGACGCAAGGGGGGTGGCTTCCTACATTTACGCTATGGCGGAAAAGATGAACTAATTGACAAAAGGATTTTAAAAGAATGAGTATAATTGCAGTCACAGATGCTGACTTTCAAGAAAAAGTTTTAAACTCTGATAAACCGGTATTGGTGGATTTTTGGGCAGAATGGTGTGGGCCTTGCAAACAGCTTGGGCCGGTCTTGGAACAGATTTCAGGTGAAATGGGCGATGATTTGACCWTTGCCAAAATGGATATAGATGCCAACCCCAATGTTCCGACGAGCTACGGCGTTCGCAGTATTCCGACGATGTTATTGATCAAAGGCGGCGAAGTTGCGGCCATGAAAGTGGGCAATACGTCCAAAACGGATCTGCAAAACTGGATTAAAGAAAATAGTTAAAAGAATTTTCAACCATAGGTTTATTGGCGCGGCTTTTTGGCCGCGCTTTTTTTATATGTTAATCTCTTATATTAATGCCTTCTTAAGGTGATTTTTCTATTCTTTCTTCTCTTGAAACCATATTGATAAATATTTGCAAATGAGGCTTTGAGTATGTCCTCCCCAAAGTTGCGTGTTTTAATTGTTGAAGATAGCAAATTCTTTGCGGTAGCCATTCGCCATCGCTTGAAAGTGTTTGAGAATCTTGAATGCGTTTTTATTGAAAATTATGCGGATGCTAAAAAACTGTTAAAACAACAGGGTAGTGAATATTTTGTGGCTCTTCTCGACTTATGCCTTCCTGATGCACGTGAGGGTGAGATCGTTGAGCTTATGAATAAATATGGCATTCCATCTATTATTTTCAGCAGTAATTTTGATCGGGAATTCCTTGATCATTATTATGCCATGGGGGTTATTGACTGCATCCCTAAAGACTCACCGGCCAGCCTTGATTATTGTATTTCTCTTGTGAAACGGCTCATACTTAACCGTGAAATTAATATATTGGTGGTTGAAGATTCTATTACAGCCCGAAAAATACTCTGCACGCAATTGACCAGGCAACTGGTTAATGTGATTGAAGCCTGTGATGGAAAAGAAGCCTTGAAATTGATGGAAAAACACCACCCTATTCATCTTGTGCTCACCGATTATAATATGCCGAATATGGATGGCTTTGAACTGACCCGCAAATTACGCTGTAAWTATTCCAAGGATCAACTTCCCATCATTGGCATGAGCAGCCATATCGAAGGTGAATATGCGGTACAGTTTCTGAAACTTGGGGCCAATGACTTCATTCATAAACCATTTAGTTATGAAGAACTGCTGTGCCGCGTGTCGCAGAATTTAGACATTTATTGTTTGATCGACGAATTAAAGAAGAGTGTTTATGTGGACGACCTAACCGGATTGAATAACAGGCGTTTTTTATTGGAATATGGCGATGAGCTTTTTAATAATAAAGACAACAGGGCAGCAGASCTGACGGTCGCGATGGTGGATATAGACCATTTTAAAAATATTAATGATACTTATGGTCATCATATGGGCGATGATGTTTTGGCGAGAGTCTCCGAAAATCTGCAACGTCACCTTGTGGATAAAGATATGGTGGCGCGGATTGGTGGGGAAGAATTTTGTGTGATATTGCATGATAAAAAAGCCGATGAGGCGATGGATATTCTAGAGAAACTCCGCAGGGCTGTCGCGGAAGATAGCCTTCATTTCAGTGAAAAGGAAATCAAGGTAACGGTAAGTATCGGCATGTGTAACCACCCCAAAGAAGACTTTTCAGCCATGCTTAAGATTGCGGACGAGGCCTTATATAATGCCAAAGATCATGGCCGGAACTGCTTGAGGGTCGCGTGATTTGGATTATTCTTTTTATTTGGATAAGTTGTTTTATAGGCCGGAACGGTATATGATACTTTTGCCGGAATAGAAAAAACTTGATCAAAAATAAGGGGAGCCAGGCTTTGAAAATTTTCAAAATTTTGACGGTAATTTTAATATTTTTTTGTGCGGGCTGTGCGAGTCAAACAGATCGAAAAACACCGGTATATTGTAAAGCTGATTATCTATATGCTTTCGATGACGATAGCCTTGAACAGAAGGCTGAGGGCGTAAAATCCGGCAAGAATCTCCTTTCTTATCATTTAAATCAACAGCATGACCATAATCTCTCAAAGATGACAGACAATACTGTAACCCGTGAGAGGACGGCAGAGACAAAGCAGAAATATACCATCCTCATCATGTCTGGCGGGGGGCAGAACGGCGCTTTTGGTGCGGGGATCTTAAATGGTTGGAGCGATCGGGAAGAAGGAATAAAACGATCCGATGTGGATATGATTACCACTATCAGCACGGGCGCCATGGCACTTACTTATGCGCTGGTTGGAAATTATGGCACCGAGGATCAACAAAATATGGCAGATCAAGCCTTAAAGAATATTTACACAAAGACCTCTGAGGATGATCTGCTGGAAAAAAAGAATGTCATTACCATGCTGACCACAAACTCTCTTGTCAATACGCGCGGTATGGGCCGCACGCTGGACGGCGCCATTAAGGAATTTATGCCCATGATCAGGGCATGGCCAGAAGATGGGAACTGGGCCGGGAAAATGGCCTTCGCCGGTGTCGTGAATATGGATAACGGAAAATTTTATGTCTCGGATCTGTTGCAGGTTGCCAGAGATAAGGGAAGAGATGGGGAACAAGATCTGACCTCTGAGAAATGTTACCGGGAAATAATTCTGGCGTCTTCGGCTGAACCGGCCTTCTTTCCGCCGCGTTTTATCACAACGGATCCTTTAACATCAGGCGGGGGCCATATGTATGTGGATGGGGGATTGCGATTTGGGACGTTCTGGGATGAAAACCTAAAGGCGCTTGAGGCCCATAATATGGCCGTGGAAGTCTATGTCATCGTCAATGGTGATCTGGCTGTAGACCCTTATGTCTGCAATGACAGCGGGGAATGTTTTCGCGAAACTAAAAATATTAAAAATTCTATTCTGGATATCGCGAAAAGGTCATCTGTCATTGCCACGGATCAGCTTTACAAAGGATCTCTTGATAAAATTTACAGGAATCTGATGACGCATTATGGCGCGGGGAACTTCAAGATGAATTATACCTATATCAAGCCGGAATATATCAGGCAAAAGCAATGCCGGAAGAGTCTTAATTCATTTGATCCTGCCTTCATGAGCTGCCTGTTTGATATTGGCGAAATGGTTGGCAGGACATGGGATTGGCAGGATTACGCCCATAAGAAATAAGGCCATAATATTCATCTGGGATATTCAGTCTGGCAGAAGATCATTCTGCTCCAGAATATGGCCCGCAAGATATAATGATCCGCAGATCAAAACGCGAGCGGCGCGGCCTTGTGATTTAATTTCTTTCAGGGCGTCTTCCGCAGAGCTGGCCCCTGTTGAACTCATACCGGCCTGCTGCGCTATTTCGGCAATGCGGCTGGCAGGGTGGCTGTCTTCGCCGATGATCGTGATGCCGTAAAATTTTGTCACAAAAGGGCTGAGCGGCTTTAGGAAACCCGCCGCGTCCTTGACCGTCAGCATACCGCAAATTAAATAAAGCGGCCTATCCCTGTCTTTTGAGAAATGATTGGCAAGAATTTCCCCCGCCGCCGGGTTATGACCGCCGTCAAGCCAAAGCCGGCTGCCTTTGGGCAATAGGCGGCCATAAGGACTTTGGGAAATATCCTGAAGCCGCGCGGGCCAGCTGGCTGATGTGATCCCCTTTTTGATATGATCAATGCTGATGGTAAATTTATCCTGATGGCGCAGGCAGGCAATGGCCAGCCCCGCATTGGTTATTTGATGGGGGCCATACAAATTTGGTTTCGGAAGCGAAATGACGCCTTCCCCGTCCTGATAATCAAATCCGTTCTCCGTTTCTGTCTCAGTTATCGTCCAGTCCCCATAACAAACGGGTTTTGCGCCGACGCTCTGGCTATGGGTTAAAATGGCCGCCTTGGCTGCGAGAAATTGTTCCGCGATGATTAAGGGGACATCTGATTTGGCAATGCCGGCCTTCTCATGGGCGATGGCGCTGATGGTATTTCCCAAAAACTGTTGATGATCCATGGACAGGGGCGTGATGATTGTGGATAACGGGTGATCGATTACATTGGTAGCATCCAATCTCCCGCCAAGCCCGACTTCCAGCAGCAGAACATCGGCAGGATTTTCAGCAAAGGCTTTAAGGGCGATGGCGGTAGTAATCTCAAAATAGGTGATCGGACTGCCCCCATTGATTTTTTCGCAGTCCAATAAATATTCCAGCAGGCGATTTTCATCTATGAGTTTTCCGCCAAGCCGAATACGTTCGGCAAAACACACCAGATGCGGCGATGTATAGACATGAACGCTGAGGCCGGCGGCCTCCAGAATCGCCCGCAAATAGGCGATGGTTGATCCCTTGCCATTGGTGCCGGCAATATGAATGACCGGCGGCAGTTTTCGTTCAGGATGATCAAGTTTAGCCAGCAGATCATGCATACGCTTCAGGCTAAGGTCGATCTTTTTCGGGTGGTGCTTTTGCAGCCGCGCGAGAACCTGATCTGTATTATGTGTCATGGGCGGGTTACGCTGCCTTGGTTTGCTTCATTAACAAACCAAGCAGCTGTATCAGATTATCGCGCATTTCGTGACGATGAACAATCATATCGACCATGCCGTGATCCAGAAGATATTCTGACCGTTGAAAGCCTTCGGGTAATTCTTCGCGAATTGTATCCTTGATAACCCGGGGGCCGGCAAAACAGATCAGCGCGTTGGGTTCGGCAATCTGAACATCCCCCAGCATGGCATATGAGGCGGTTACGCCGCCCGTGGTAGGATCAGTCAGGACGACAATATAAGGCAGTCCGGCATCCTTAACCATTTCAACGGCCACCGTTGTTCGGGGCATCTGCATGAGCGACAGGATACCTTCCTGCATCCGCGCCCCGCCAGCGGCGGAGAAAAGCACGAGCGGGGCCTTTTTTGCTACGGCATGTTCGGCAGCGGCAATGATACCATTGCCCACACCCATACCCATGGAGCCGCCCATGAACAGGAAATTCTGCACCGCAATCACGGCGCTGATATTACCCATTTGGCCGTAGGCGACCGAGATGGCATCGTTAAATTCACTTTTGGCGCGGGCGGCTTTCAGGCGATCGGTATATTTTTTCTGATCTTTAAACTTTAACGGATCTTCTGTGGCTTTTGGCAGGTCAATCAGGGCATAGTCACCCTTGTTGAATAAATGCTTGAAGCGGGTTCTTGGCTCAATCCGGCCATGAAAACCACAATTGGGGCAGACTGACTGAACTTCCAGATAATCTTTTAAATAGAGCAGCTGGCCGCAACCACTGCATTTATGCCACAGGTTATCGGGGGTATCTTTTTTATTTTCAAGAACCGCCTGAATTTTCGGACGGACAAAATTGGTAATCCAGTTCATTCTTCACCTTTTGATCTTTTGGCTTTACGCACACCGGTCTTAAGCATCTTAACAAAGTCAAGGACTCTAGCTTCTAGCGCGGGATTTGCAAGCCCTTCTTGATCAATATTATCCGCAATAATGTTAACAATTGCCGAACCGACAACAACCGCATCAGAAAAATCCGCAAAAGCACGGGCATTTTCCGGCGTTTTTATGCCAAAGCCAACGGCAATGGGCAGGTCGGTCTGGCCGCGAATCATCTCAATGGCCTTTTTAACCGCGTCAATATCCGGCTCCTGCGTGCCGGTGATTCCGGCAATGGAGACATAATATAGAAAGCCGGAGGCGTTTTTTAAGATGTTTGTCAGCCGCGCGGAATCGGTTGTCGGGGTTGCTAAATGAATGCAGCCCATTTGGGCGGCTTTGGCAGGAATGGCCAGTTCGCTGTCTTCTTCGGGCGGCAGGTCAACAATGATCAAGCCATCAACACCGGCTTTAAGGGCATCTTCAAGGAATTTATCAACGCCGTAAATATAGATCGGATTGAAATAACCCATCAGGATAATCGGGGTTCCCCTATCTGTTTTTCGAAATTCTGCAACCATTTGCAAGAGTTTTCGGCTGGTCATGCCGCCTTTTAAGGCGCGAATGCTGCCGGCCTGAATGGCGGGGCCATCGGCCATGGGGTCGGAAAATGGCATACCAAGTTCGATAATATCAGCCCCCGCCGCCGGCAGAGCTTTCAGAATATTCAGCGCCGTATCATAATCCGGATCGCCCGCCGTTGTGAAGGTTACGAGGGCGCAGCGACCCTGTTTTTTCAATTGGGCAAATTTTTGATCAATGCGGGAAACCGCCATATTTTATCTCCTAAATTTTGGCACCAAGGGCATTGGCGACGGTGAAAATATCCTTATCACCGCGCCCGCTTAAATTCATCACCATAAGATGATCCTTTGGTAATGTGGGGGCCAATTTTAAGACATAAGCGATGGCATGGGCGCTTTCCAGCGCGGGAATGATGCCTTCATATTGGGTGCAAATCTGGAAGGCTTCGAGCGCTTCCTGATCTGTGATGGGAACATATTTCACCCTTTTCATTTCATGGAGCCAGCTATGCTCGGGGCCAATGCCGGGGTAATCCAGCCCGGCGGAGATGGAATGGGCCTCTTCGATCTGGCCATCATCATCCATAAGAAGATAGGTGCGATTGCCGTGCAAAACCCCAGGCCTGCCGCCGGCGAGGGAGGCGGCATGTTTGTCCGTATCAAGGCCATGTCCTGCCGCTTCGACAGCATACATATCAATATCGTCATCTAAAAAAGGATGAAACAGACCAATTGCATTGGATCCGCCGCCAACGCAAGCCACAAGACTGTCGGGCAGGCGGCCTTCTTTGGTAAGAATTTGTTCACGGCTCTCTATGCCGATCACAGACTGGAAATCACGGACTAATTCGGGGTAGGGATGCGGCCCCGCGGCTGTTCCGATGATGTAAAAAGTATCTGCCACATTGGCGACCCAGTCGCGCATGGCTTCATTCATGGCATCTTTCAGGCTTTGGGAACCGCAAGTGACCGGAATGACTTCCGCGCCCAGTAATTTCATGCGGAACACATTGGGCTTTTGCCGTTCAATATCTTTTTCCCCCATATAAATAACGCATTTCATGCCAAAGCGCGCGCAGACGGTGGCGGTGGCGACGCCATGTTGTCCGGCGCCGGTTTCGGCAATGATTCGGCTTTTCCCCATTTTTCGTGCGAGCAATATTTGCCCGATGCAATTGTTGATTTTATGGGCGCCGGTATGGTTCAGCTCTTCCCGCTTGAAATAAATTTTTGCGCCGCCCAGATATTCCGTTAAACGCTCGGCATAATACAGCGGGCTGGGCCGGCCAACAAATTCCGCCAGCAAACCGTCAAATTCAGCCTTAAAGTCCGGATCATTTTTCGAGGCCCGGTAAGCCTCCTCCAGATCAAGAATTAATGGCATTAAGGTTTCGGCGACGAAACGGCCACCAAATTTGCCAAAGCGGCCTTCATTATCCGGCCCGGCTTTATAAGTATTTTTATCTACTTTCATATCTGGGCTCATCTATTGTCCTTATTTATGATCGCCATAAAAGCGTTTATTTTAGGGATGCTTTTTGCGCCGGGGCGCAGTTCAATGCCGCTGGATACATCAAAGATGGCTGCGCCGCTAATGGCTATGGCGGTTTCGAGGTTACCCGCATCAAGTCCGCCGGATAACATCCACGGCATATTGCATTGGTGGTCTTTCATGAGCTGCCAGTCAAACCTCAGGCCATTGCCGCCGGGCAAGGCATTTGCTTGATCCGGTTCCGGCTTGGCATCGAAGAGCAGTATGTCAGCTGTATTTTCATAGGCTTTGGCCGCTGTGATATCCTGCGCGGCCGTGACGGCAATGGCTTTCATCACCGGACGCTTGAAGTGATTTTTAATCTCTTGGCACCGCTGCGGCGTTTCTGTGCCGTGCAATTGAATAAGATCAAGGGGAATATGAGCCAGTGTGGATGTAAGCTGTTCATCCGATGGATTAACAAAAACGCCGCATAGGGTCACAGAGGCCGGAATTTCGGCGGCAAGTTCCGCCGCCCGTTCCGGTGAAATATTGCGCGGTGATTTTTCATAAAAAACAAAACCAATATAGGCTGCCCCGGCCTGAGCGGCCGCCCGGACAGTCTGCGGGGTGGTTAAGCCGCATATTTTGGCTTTGAGGGGCATTTTTATCACTCCAGTTCCCGGGCTATATCCTGTGCGGCGCGGGCGGGGTCGTCGGCCTCTGTGATGGGACGGCCAATGACGATATAATCTGCGCCGCGCTCTATGGCTTCCCGYGGCGTCATGGTGCGTTTCTGATCACCTTTGCTACTGCCAACGGGCCGGATGCCGGGGACAATGAGCTTAAAATCAGGGCCGCAGGCTTCGCGTATGGCGGTAATTTCGAAAGGGGAACAGACCACGCCGTCCAGCCCGCTTGCCTGTGCCAGACGGGCCATGCGCACCACTTGGGCGCTTATGGGCGGGCGCAAGCCAATATCCTGCAAGTCGCTTTCATCCATGCTGGTTAAGATGGTTACGCCGACAATGATCGGCCTGACATAATTGATATTACCGTTAGGGATATTTTGGGTAGCTTCTGTTGCCGCCTGTGCCGCCGCCGTCATCATGGCCGCGCCGCCGCTGGTATGAACGGTCATGATAAGCGGGTTTAGCGGCATTAACGCGCTTATGGCCTTGGCCACGGTATTGGGAATGTCATGTAGTTTCAAATCCAGAAAAATGGGCATGCCTGACTGCGCAACATGATCAAATCCCGTAGGGCCGCAAGCGCCAAAAAATTCAAGGCCAAGTTTTACGCCGCCCACATGATCCCGCAGATTTTCAGCCAGATCAAATGCCGTTTGCTGATCTGTGGTATCCAAAGCACATAATATACGTCGTGACGGGGTTAGGCCGTTCATAAGAATCATCCTCACTATGGGGTTGTTTTTTCCCACGAACCGAAGGAGATGACAAGGTATTTTATCTGGATTTCAAGAAATCTGTTTCTGATCCTGTGGTATTTYRCMWGCRCYYWCGSNGGGGGGCATATTCTTTATCTGGTCTTTTATCTRCTTTTCCAATTCCCGGATGATTTTGGTTTGTTTGCGATTAWGACGGGCGTGCCGGACAGATTTTGCGACAACAACCAATGATCCGGCCCCAAGGCCGATAAAAATCCCGGCAAAAAGTAGAATATATAAAGGCAGGTTCCAAGAAAAGGGCAAGGGGGCCAGACTGAAAGYCACATCCACCCTATTAGCCACAGCCACGATAATACAAAAGGCTGTGAAGATGATAAAAGCTGCGAGGGTGATAATTCGCATAATATATTCATTTCAGATTTGGTCAGATTTGGTCAGATTTAGTCAAACTTGGTCAAAACGGGGAGGGAATTGGGATTTAAACAGGGGGGTTATTTTTTATTGAGCCGTTCCCGAAGGTCTTTGCCTGTTTTAAAGTAGGGCACAAATTTTTCCGGCACATCAACCGTCTCGCCCGTGCGCGGGTTGCGTCCGATTCTGCTGGGGCGATGTTTGACCGAAAAGGCCCCAAAGCCCCGAAGTTCAACCCGGTTCCCCGCCGCAAGAGCATCGGTAATTTCTTCAAAGATAGTGTTAACGATCCGTTCAACGTCACGCTGATAGAGATGTGGGTTGGCTTCGACCAGTTGTGAAATCAGCTCTGATTTTATCATCACATTATTCCCTATTATAATTTGGCTAAATTTTTTTCTCACGACAGGGTGCCAGAGACTTTTTGTTCCGTCAAGGTTAAGTCCCTAAAAAACAGGCATTTTTTGTGATTTAAGGTCTTTTCATGAGGATTTGGCATAAAAAACCCGTCTGGTGGCCCAGACGGGTTTGTAAATTAGGCTATAATCCGAAGTTATCCGGTTTATTTTTTGTCTTTCTTTGCCGCTAAGGCCGCGCCAAGAATATCCCCGAGGCTCGCGCCGCTGTCAGAAGAGCCATACTGTTTAACAGCTTCTTTTTCTTCTGTGATTTCCAGAGCCTTGATGCTCAGGGTAACTTTACGGCTTTTCTTGTCGAAGTTGGTGACCATGGCGTCTATCTTGTCACCGACAGAGAAACGCTCCGGGCGTTGTTCTGAACGATCACGGCTAAGGTCGGCGCGGCGGATAAATGCATTCATCGGCTTGTCATCTTCGCCGATCGTAACTTCAAGACCGTTTTCGGTAACATTGGTAATTGTGCAAGTGACCGTACCACCTTTTCTCAGGCCTTCAACACCGACAATCGGGTCGGATGTCAATTGCTTGATACCAAGGGAAATCCGTTCTTTCTCAATATCAATATCCAGAATAACCGCTTTGGTTATATCGCCTTTTTTATATTCCGCAAGGGCAACGTCACCGGATTTATTCCAATCCAGATCAGACAAATGAACCATGCCGTCAACATCACCATCGGCAAGTCCAATRAACATACCAAATTCTGTGATATTTTTGATTTCGCCTTCGATTTCAGAACCGATTGGGAATTTATCAGCAAAAGCATCCCAAGGATTATCAAGGCACTGTTTCAGGCCAAGACTGATGCGGCGTTTTTCAGGATCAATTTCCAGAACCATAACCTCAACTTCCTGGCTGGTGGAAACGATTTTACCCGGATGGATATTTTTCTTAACCCAGCTCATTTCGGAAACATGAACCAAGCCTTCGATACCTTCTTCAAGTTCAACAAAAGCACCATAATCGGTAATATTGGTAATGCGGCCTTTAAGCTTGGTGTTGATGGGGAATTTCTGTTCAACAACGGTCCATGGATCTTCGAGCAATTGTTTCATACCCAGTGAAATACGTTGTGTTTCAGGATTCAGGCGAATGACCTGAACATTGATGGTATCCCCGATATTCAAGACTTCGGACGGATGGTTGATGCGTTTCCATGAAATGTCGGTAACATGCAACAAGCCGTCAATACCGCCCAAGTCAACAAAGGCACCATAATCAGTGATATTTTTAACAATACCTTCTACGACTTGACCATCGGCCAGTGACGTGATCAGTTCCGCACGTTGCTCGGCGCGGGTTTCTTCAAGAATGGCGCGGCGTGAAACAACGATGTTGCCGCGCTTGCGATCCATTTTGAGGATTTGGAAAGGCTGGGATATATTCATTAAAGGCGTGACGTCGCGTATGGGGCGAACGTCAACCTGAGATCCGGGCAGGAAGGCTACAGCGCCGTTCAAATCAACGGTGAAACCACCCTTGACGCGGCCAAAAATGACGCCTTCAACACGTTCTTCGGCTTCATAGGATTTTTCCAGAAGTGTCCATGACTCTTCCCGGCGGGCTTTTTCTCTGGACAGGATGGCTTCGCCAGTGGCGTTTTCGATGCGTTCGACAAAMRTSTCTACTTTNATCACCGACAGCAAGCTCTGCAGGCTGGCCGGGGGTGCCAAATTCTTTTAATAAGACTCGGCCTTCAGCTTTCAGGCCAATATCAATCGTCGCGGCTTCTTTATCGAGTGCGATGATGGTTCCGGTAACAACTTTACCGTCAAATTTTTCGTTTTCACCAAAAACTTCGTTTAGCATTGCTTCGAAATCTTCGGTACTTGGTGCCGTTTGTTCAATGTTCATTTAATATATTCTCTTTCAATTCATAGTGTTTTATCAGGCCAGCCGGTTGTCTCCGACGGTCTTTCGGTAACGCAAAACAGGTTAATAGAATGCAGAATTCCTGACTTTTTTATAACTTAAATTTAAGTCAGGTTTTTCTCATTCTGTTCAAAAAAAGCGCTAGCGCCTGTTCGAACACGGCCTCTATATCTGAATTTGTTGTATCAAGCAAGTGCGCGTTTTTGGCCGCTTTCAAGGGGGATGAGGCGCGGTTTGTATCACGCGCGTCTCTTTGGATCAGATCATTCAGGATGGCTTGAAATTCAATGTCACTGGCCCCTGTGCCATATTGCTCTAAAACCCGCCGTTTTGCACGTGTTTCCACGTCCGCAATGATGAATAATTTTAGGGTAGCGTCCGGACAGACGACGGTGCCAATATCCCGGCCAYCCAATATTGCGCCGGCCTTTGCCCCCGGCGGCTTCCGGGCAAATTTCCGCTGAAACTCCAGAAGGCGTGCGCGAACGGCGGGAATGGCGGCAACTTTTGAGGCAAGCCCCCCTGTCGATTCGCTTTTAAGTTCGGGATCACTCAAATCTATATCCGGCAATTTTTCGGCCGCCTTCAAAGCATCCTGTTCATTTTCAGGATCGCCCCCCGCCCGAAATACCTGCAGGCCCACAGCCCGATATAAAAGGCCGGTATCAAGATAAGCATAATCAAGATGCGCCGCCAGCTTGCGGGCCAAAGTACCCTTGCCCGAGGCCGCCGGGCCATCAACGGCAATAATGACAGGGGGTTGGTCAAGGGGCATTATGATTTGTCCTTCATATCAGCACTCAGCCTTATATCAGCACCAAGCCCATTCATCAGGGCGCGAAAGCCGGGAAAGCTGGTTTCGATCACCGTGCCGTCATCGACCTCAACCGGTTTTTCCGTTGCCATCCCAAGAATGAGAAACGCCATGGCGATTCGATGATCAAGATGGGTGTTAACGGCCCCGCCGCCCGGGATCGCAGGCTTGCCGGTGACGGTCATGCCGTCGTCAAATTCGGTGACCCGGCAGCCGTTCGCTTTTAGCCCGGCCACCATCGCGCTGATTCGGTCGCTTTCTTTAACGCGCAGCTCGTCAATGCCGCGCATGACCGTATCCCCGCCGGCAAAACTCGCCGCAATGCATAATATGGGATATTCATCAATCATGGAGGGGCTGCGGGATTTTGGCACGGTGATACCGGTAAGCTTGCTGTATTTTACATGAATATCGGCGACTGATTCGCCGCATTCCTGCCGCTTGTTGATAAAATTTATGTCCGCGCCCATTTCCTGTAATGTGGTAAAAATACCGGTGCGTGACGGGTTCATGCCGACATTTTCTATGATAATATCAGAACCCGGAGTGATCAGGGCGGCGACGGTGGGAAAAGCCGCAGAAGACGGGTCTGTGGGGACAAACATATCTTTTGCCACAAGCTCCGGCTGGCCGGTCACCGTAATTGCGGTGCCATCCGGGCTTGCCTGAACATCTATTTCGACGCCAAAATGTTTGAACATGCGCTCGGTATGATCGCGGGTCGGGGTTTTCTCAATAACAGTGGTCTTGCCGGGCGTATTAAGGGCGGCCAGCAGAATCGCTGATTTCACCTGGGCCGAGGCCACGGGGACTTCATAGTCAATGGGCAGGGGGTCCATAATACCAATCACCGTCAGCGGCAGGGTCATGCCGTCTGATCCGTCAAAGGCCGCGCCGAATTTTTCCAGCGGGTCTGTCACCCGTTTCATGGGCCGCGATGACAGGGACGCATCGCCGGTGAAATGGCTGTTAAAGGGATAGGGGGATACCAAACCCATAATCAGGCGGGCGCCAGTGCCGCTATTGCCCATCTCAAGAGATTTCTCCGCCTGACATAATCCGCCAATCCCAACGCCATACACCAGCCAGTCGCCATTATCCGCGCGGGATATATCCGCCCCCATGGCCGTCATGGCATGGGCGGTATTCAGAACATCTTCGCCTTCAAGCAAGCCGCAAATCCGGCTCTGGCCGATGGCTAACGTTCCCATAATCAGGGCGCGGTGGGAGATGGATTTATCCCCGGGGACTTTCAGGGCTCCGGTCAGGGCCGTTGCTTTATGGGATATCAGGTCGGTCATGGGCAGCGTTTCAAACTGTTGATCATTTTATATTTTGAATTCAGATAACATGGTTTAAGGCCCTCGGGCCAGAAAATATCCGAAAATACCCGAAAATATTATGTATTTCTGTTCTTTTGGGGCATAAAAAAACCCGATCTGCTAATAAGCTTTGACAGAGGGGCCTATCCGTGGCAAATGCTTTCCTCTCAAGAATGAGCTTAATAAACACGGTTTAAGGAGAATTACGTTGGCTAATCCTGAATGGGGAACCAAGCGCCAGTGCCCAAAATGCGGCACAAGATTTTATGATCTGGGCAAAGATGACCCGATTATATGTATCGACTGTGGGAAAAAATTTAAGCCAGAGGTCATTTTGAAAAGTAAAATGTCCCCGCTTGAATTGACAACAGACGATAAAGAAGATGATGTAGAAGAAGAACTTCTGGAAGTTGAAAGCGCTATTGATGATGTCGAAGTTGACGCCGATGATAATACGGTTGTTCTGAGCGATGACGATGATACCAATGTGGCGGATGTTGTGGTAAAAGCAAAGCCAACGTCCCCTGACGAATAATTTTCATTTTTCCACTTGATTATCAAGGGCAGGATGCGTAAATTCTGCCCACTGATTCACCGATTCGAATTTAGGATGTGGATGAGGGGCTATAGCTCAGTTGGGAGAGCGCTTCGCTGGCAGTGAAGAGGTCAGCGGTTCGAACCCGCTTAGCTCCACCATTTCATATTTTTTTATGTGCTTTATGACGAGCAAATTACCGTCACCGTAATGCCGACCTCGTTCCAACATACCGGAGAATGATCCTAATTCAATTACGCTATGTCACCGTAATTCAAGTATATAAAAGTAAACCGTCACCGTAATTAAGTATATAAAAGTAAACCGTCACCGTAATTTCGTCACCGTAATTTTTCGCCGTAATGGATACTGTATTTAAACGTAAAATGGGTGAGGTGTTANCGGACAAGAGTTCAATTGCCTGGGCGCAAAAAATGAAACTGCTTCCCTCACCCTTTGTGTCTGTTACGGGTTATACTTTTGGTCAAACGTTCCCTAGATGATTGAGTAGGGTGTAATAATGAGAAAAGCCATTTTTATGAGGAGGTTACCAAGCCATATCGTTGCACTTGTTGTAGTGGTTTTAATTTTTGTGTCATGCAATAGAAATTTATTTGCGGCTGATGATATAATTTTCAGATATGACAATATGCTTTACCCTGATGGTGATGTTTTTATTAAACAATTTGACGGAATACCTTCTAAATCTTGGGGGCTTATCGGATATGCTGGGTCTGATGCTTGGGACATTATAGGGAATTGCGCATCAGAAGAAGTGGATTTTTGTATGAGCGTCCCAGGTGGGTTGTACTTTAGTTATCAATGCCATAACCTTCGTGTCGGAGCGACTTGGTTATCGCAGGGCTGGAAATTTATAATTAGCCCTCACCATTCCGTAACTTCTGAGTACTTTATCATAGCTCGAAAAAATGATGTTATTTGGCATTTCATTCTTTCAAAAACGAAAGGTGTAGTGGAATTAATTCGTTTAGAGGATCCAGATAAAACTGGGGAGGTTAACGCAAAAAATATATGGCGTGCTTCAAATTTTGGTTTTGGTAAAATTGATCAAAATTGTGGTAATCTGGGGACAGGGTAATCAGAAATCAGAAATCTCAGAAATCTGTCATCGTAATGACCGTAATGCAAACTGTTGTCTAATTGAATTTATACATTTCCGGTATATTTACGTTCTTTTTCCGCTTTTTATGGTTGCCGGTGAGGTCAGAGGAATAGCTTTGGAATTACAGTGACGGTTTACTTTTATCGCAATTACGGCAATTACGGTGGGCAATTACGGTGACGGTTTACTTTTATCGGCATGATCTCTTTTTCGGCCTCTTTTTTTAGGACGCAAGGCACGGCCTGTGCGGTTTTCCATTTGCTCCAGCCACGCTTTATCACCAATTRGCCGCCCTGTGGTTTCCGCTTTTCGCAGGCGATCCCACATCTCTTCATGTTCACCCACAATAAGCTGCCCGGAAAAGTCCGGCATACGCTGTTGCACAGGGTCAACCTTAACCAACGTGTTGTGCTCAAGGCCAAGATGCGCCCTCACACTCGACCAAGGCCAGTCTTCTGCCTTTTTAACCAGACCCGCGCGCACCGGATTAAGAGAGACATAGCGTATGGCATTGACCAAATGCGCTTCATCCATCGCCACTGACCCAAAACGGCCCTGCCAAAGATGGCCTGTCCACTTATTCCTTGCGTTGATCCGGCGCGTGTACTGACGGTGGACATCGGCAAAAAGCCCACGCAATCCCTTCTCATCACGGGGAACCACTATCATATGAACATGATTGGGCATCAAACAATAGGCCCAAATCTCACTGCCAACCTGAATAGCCGCCTCTTTTACCAAATCAAGATAGGCCGCGTAATCATCATCACCCCAAAATACCGTCGCCCGACGGTTACCCCGTTGCGTTACATGATGCGGAATACCCGGGATTACAATGCGTGCAAGTCTAGCCATAGATCAAACCATAGCGAATAAAACTATAAAAGTAAACTGTCACCGTAATGCTGCTTCCAGATCATCTGACCGTTACTGTCATATTCGTAAGTCCTCAAAGTCAGAGCCGTCAGGCAGGTTGGGGGCGGATATGCTGTTCACTATTCATCATAAAGGCAAAAATAAAAATTAGCAGTTTTAATAATTGGAACAATTGGTTGATTATTATCTCTAGCAAAAGGCTGAACATTGATGATATCTTCAACTAAATAGGAATCAGGTAGTACAAAAAAATCACATATTCCTCCACATAGTGAGAGAACTTTGTTACCATCTTTGAATACAAAGTAAAATAAACTATAGCCCATACCACTTTCTTCGTAGCTAATTATTTTCTGGGAAAATTGTAGCGGAATTCTATTTCTTGACGGAAAAACGTATTTAATATTACCCAAATTGATATCTTCTTTACTACTGTCCTCATGTGGCCACACTCCCCACGAAGAATAGTATTCTCCTGCTACTACTAATAACACATTTTCCAATATCTCTCCGCTATTTAACTCTACGCTAGATGGATAATAATTAACTTTATCATAGAGAGAAGGGGGAATTGCCGATAATTGGTTAGCAAGTAAAGGATTTAGTTTTGGGTATTTCACTATAGCTTCCTTTTTAGAGCTTTAATTACGGTGAATTACGGTGGAATTACGGTGACATAGCGTAATGCAATGCGATCTTCCGGAGGGCGTTCAAGATTCTGTGTCAGGTTAAACATTCAGATGTCCAGTACTTCATCTAAACGCCCGTCAAAATATATAGCCAATTGCGACAATGTCAA
>NVVM01000039.1 GCA_002402225.1 Alphaproteobacteria bacterium | reverse complement strand
GAGGCCGCGAAATGGCCCATCAGGAATTGGGCATGAATCTGTTACGGCGGGTCGAGGCAGACTTTAAAGAAACGGCCAAGGTAGAACAAGCCGCCAAAATGGAAGGCCGGCAGATCACCATGGTGCTTACTTCAAAATAACTTTGTGAAATAGTTTCGAGTCGACCCTGTTTTAAATTAGAATCTTTATAAAAAGCTCATTAAGTTTAACGCCCATACGCCGCGTTGATTTTTGGGCTTTTTTGCTGTATAATATATCACATATTGTGCCCCCAAAGGTAAGCACATCATGGTACGGTGGACGATAACAGCTGAATCTGCCTACGTTACCAGAGCAAAAACCCGTCAGTGACCGACACGTCCGGCGGGTTTTTCAGTCCCTGCCTTCATTGATCAAAAACGGATATATTATTTCACTGGATTTTATCCACTTTATAGCCCCTGTCCTCAAGCATCTTCAAAACACTATCCGGGCCGGCAAGATGAGCCGCCCCAACCACGACAAAGACTGTTTTTCCGCTGTTGATATGATCCTCTATGGCCGGAATCCAATTGGCATTACGATGAACCAGCAAAGCCTCATATATACCTTGATATTTCTTCATATCATTAACCATGGTTTTGCTGATTTTATCACTATCCCCAGACGCCCATGCCTCAAGATAACCGTTCATTACCGCCTGAAAATCATCCAGTTGATCCAATGTCTCGCTCAACATGGCGGCCTGCACATCAAGGGGRTGGTCAATGAGCGCCATCATCTGATCGGTCGCCGTTTCAAGGCCGGTCAGGGACATATTACGCTGTTTGGACAARCCCTCCAGATATTTATCCACGCCGGAATTTGGATCCATACCATTTGACATGATGGTCAGGATCGACAGGTTCATGGCCATGAACCACGGCTTCATCTTCTGCGCGGCGGCTTCTTCCTGCCCCATAAGTTTTTTGGCATAGCTCAGCATCTTTGCATAACGATCAGCATCCAGATGATTCTTTAAATTATCCTCACCAGCAAAAAAGCCGTTTTTAATCAACAGGCCTTGGATTTCTGCCGTGGCCTCGGGCGTTAATTCGGTTTCCATCACCAATTCATCCGCACTTTCAAAGCTGCTTTGAATAATGCCTCCATACCATTTATAATTTTTTGGCAGTAGATGGAAAGACCCCAGAAAATATGTTGTATTATCCCCCTTTTCCACAGTCCATAACGCAGGCTTTGCATGAACTATGTCTGTTTCCTGCGCACCTGCGGGGATGGACAAGGCCCATAAGCCAAAAAACAATCCTGCGAGCGAGCGCATAAAATAACGCCTGTTCATTAATCTCATAACCGTAAAAATCATCGCAAATCCCTCATGATGTTTATAGGATATTATTCTTAGATATTAATCGTGGTAAGAACAAGGCCGTTTTACTAAACATATGCTAAATCCCCTTGCATAACCTGTCAAAGGGGGATATATACCTCAACTTCATGGAGTGATATGGCAGGGCATGCCTCATCACYCGGAAAGCTTGCGGCAAGAAATTGCCGCGCAATATTTTTAAAAAGGAAAAGCTAAATGCCCAAAATGAAAACGAAAAGTAGTGCCAAAAAGCGCTTCAAACTCACCGCTTCCGGGAAAGTACGTGCGACGCAGGCTGGCAAACAGCATGGTATGATCAAACGTTCAAACAAGCAACTCCGTAACCAACGCGGCACAACCATTCTGTCCCCTCAGGATGCGCGGATCGTTATGAAATTTCTCCCGAACGGTTGATAGGAACATAAAATGGCACATGTAAAAAGAGGCGTGACGTCTCACGCACGTCACAAAAAAGTATTAAAACTCGCAAAAGGTTATCGCGGTCGCCGTAAAAACACGATTCGCATTGCGATTCAGGCCGTTGAAAAGGCTGGTCAATATGCATACCGCGACCGGAAAGTTCGTAARAGAACATTCCGCGCCCTGTGGATTCAGCGCATCAATGCGGCAGCGCGCCAGCATGATATGACTTATTCACGATTTATGAACGGCCTGAAGCTTGCAGGCATCGAACTTGACCGTAAAGTTCTGGCTGATTTGGCCGTTCGCGAACCGGATGCTTTTAAAGCGATCGCGGGTCAGGCGCAGGCTGCGCTTAACGCCTGATGCACTGGTTACATTTCGGATCGACAGAATCCGGAAATATGGTTTATAGTTAGGAGCCTGCTGATTTTTCAGTAGGCTCCTTTTTGTATTTTTTAAGATGATTTTTTTATTGGGTTATAATTATGGAAGACCTCCAGAAACTGGGCCAGAAACTAGAAACAGCAATTATCACCGAAATCACCGCTTGTGATGATTTATCCAAGCTCGAAGATATTCGCGTCGCCGAAGTCGGTAAAAAGGGCCGCGTCAGTTTAATGATGCGCGAAATTGGTAAAATGTCGCCCGAAGAGAAAAAAATATTCGGCCCAAAATTAAACGCCCTGAAAAATAAAATAAATAACGCCATTGCTGATCATAAGGCCGCGCTGGAAGCACAAGCATTAAATCTGCGGCTGCTATCAGAACATATTGATATAACCCTGCCCAGCCCCCCGGAAAATTCAGGCAGCATTCACCCGATCACCCAAGTGATGGACGAAGTGGCCGAAATTTTCACCGAAATTGGCTTTAGCATCGCTGAAGGCCCCGAAATAGAGGAAGATTTTTACAATTTTACCGCCTTGAATATCCCCGAAGAACATCCGGCGCGGCAAATGCATGATACATTCTACCTGCCCGAGGACGCAGATGGCAAGCGCAAGCTCCTGCGTACACATACCTCCCCTGTGCAGATCAGAACCATGATGTCTGGCCCGCCGCCGTACCGAATCATTGCCCCCGGACGCACCTATCGCTGTGACAGTGACGCGACCCATACGCCCATGTTTCATCAGGTAGAGGCTCTGGTCATTGATAAAGATATTCACATGGGCCACCTGAAATGGTGCATCGAAGAATTCTGCCGCAAATTTTTTGAACTGGATAATGTGAAAATCCGTTTCCGGCCAAGTTATTTTCCCTTCACCGAACCCTCCGCCGAGGTTGATATTGGCTGCGCATTCAAAGATGGTGAAATTCTGATTGGCGAAGGCGATGACTGGCTTGAAATTATGGGCTGCGGCATGGTCAATGCGCGCGTATTGGAAAATGTCAATCTGGATCCGGATGAATATCAGGGCTTTGCCTTTGGTATGGGCCTTGACCGGATCGCCATGTTGAAATGGGGCATCCCTGATTTGCGGGAATTTTTCGCCGCCGATTTGCGGTGGCTGAAACATTATGGTTTCGCCGCCCTTGATATCCCGTCACTCAGCACACAAAATCATAAAGCGGGAGGAAAATAAGATGAAATTCACCCTTTCATGGCTTAAAGAACATCTTGATACCAATGCCTCCATCACGGAAATATCCGAGAAATTAACCGCAATTGGGCTTGAGGTTGAGGAAATCATAAATCCTGCCGATGATCTGGCCCCCTTCATAATTGCCGAGGTTACCCACGCCGCGCCCCATTCTGATGCCGACAAACTTCAGGTTCTGAAAGTTCATACCGGAAGTGAAATAGTTCAGGTTGTCTGCGGCGCGCCTAATGCGCGGGCCGGCCTGAAGGGCGCCTTTGCCCCTTCAGGCGCCACGATTCCCACCAATGGCATGAAATTAAAGCCGACCAAAATTCGCGGCGTGGACAGCAATGGCATGATGTGTTCAGAGCGAGAACTCGGGCTTGGCGAAGACCATGATGGTATCATTGATCTGCCCACTGATGCGCCGGTTGGGGTGAAATTTGCCGATTATATGCTCATGGATGATCCGGTGATTGAAATTGCCATCACCCCAAATCATCAAGATGCCCTTGGTATTTACGGCATCGCCCGCGATCTGGCCGCCGCCGGCCTTGGCCGTTTAAAAGAGCAGGACACCTCCCCTGCAGAAAGTAAATTTGACTGCCCGCAGAAAGTGGTCTTGGCCCATGAGAAATCCTGCCCCGTTTTTGCCGGAAGATATATTCGCGGCATCAAAAATGGCCCGAGCCCCGAATGGCTGCAAAATAAATTGCGCAGTCTGGGCATGAAGCCGATCTCTGCGCTGGTGGATATTACCAATTACCTCACCTATGACATGGCGCGTCCCCTGCATGTTTTCGACGCGGACAAGCTACAAGGCGATATTGTGGTGCGCCTGTCCAAGGCCGGCGAGACTTTATCCGCCCTTGACGACAATGATTATATATTACCGGACGGGGCCTGCGTTATCACAGATGATAGCGGCGTCATTGGCCTTGGCGGCATTATCGGGGGGCAAAGCACGGGGTGCCATGATGATACGGTGAATGTCTTTTTGGAGGCCGCATGGTTTGACCCGATCACCATTGCCATGGCTGGCCGGAAACTGGGTATCGACAGTGACGCACGCTATCGTTTTGAACGGGGCGTTGATCCCGAAACCATGCTGCCCGGCATTGAGATCGCCACAAAATTAATCCTTGATATTTGCGGCGGGGAAGCCAGTGATATTGTGGTGTCCGGCAAAATTCCCACCCTATCAAAAACCGTATCCTTGCGCCCAAGCCGCGTTGGGCATCTTGGCGGCGTTGATGTTAGCGAAGAAGAAATTATTGCCATATTAGAAAATCTCGGCTTTATGGTAAGCAAGCCTCCACAGAAACGTGAAGCGAAGCTTGATGTGGTTACCCCGTCATGGCGCTGTGATATTGATGGCGAGGCAGACCTTGTGGAAGAAGTGCTGCGCATTCACGGCTTTGAACATATCCTCGCCGTCCCTTTGCCGCCCTCAAGCCGTCCTGTTACCGTCGGCCTGAATGATATGCAGAAACGTGTCCGCAGGGCCAAACGTGCCGCCGCGAGTAAAGGCATGCGCGAAGCTGTCACATGGTCGTTTCTGCCGTCTGCGCAGGCAAGGCTGTTCGCAGATTTAAAGCCGGAACTTATTCTTGAGAATCCGATCAGTGCGGACCTGGATGCCATGCGGCCTAACTTGCTGCCAAATCTGATCACCGCAACGGGCCGGAATATGGCCAGAGGTTTTAAAAACATCGCCCTGTTCGAATGCGGCAATCAATTTTCAAATGACCGGCCAGAGGGGCAATCTCTGGTTCTTGCGGGCATTCGCCGGRGGCAAACCAGCCGCAAGTCCTGGGCCAACGCCCCCAAAGACGTTGATGCTTTCACCGCAAAAGCCGACGCAGAATCAATCCTCAAAGCCATTGGCGCAAAGATCGACAAGGCTCAAGTCGTTGCAGAGGCCCCGTCATGGTATCATCCGGGCCGCAGCGGCGTGATCCGCTTGGGCCCGAAAAATATTCTGGCCTATTTTGGTGAAATTCACCCTGCCATTTGCAAGGCCCTTGACGTTAAGGGCCCCATCGTCGGGTTTGAAATTTTGCTTGAAAATATTCCTTTTCCGAAATCCGGCCAAAAATCCGGCAACAGCCGGGGCGTTCTCAATGCCTCCGACTTTCAGGCTGTGGAAAGAGACTTCGCCTTTGTCGTCGACCGTGATGTGGCCGCAGCAGATCTTATCAAAGCGTTACGCATTACGGATAAGAAGCTCATTGAAGACATCACCCTGTTTGACGTATATATGGGGCCCGGGATCAATGACAATCAAAAGTCAGTGGCCTTAAGCGTAAAATTGCAGCCAAAAAACAAAACCCTGACCGAAGAAGATATCGAAATATTCTCGACAAAAGCCATTGCAAATGTGCTAAATATGACAGGTGGGGTTTTACGGTAACCTTAAAATATGGGATCATATCTCCCATTAATAAATTTTAAAGGCCAAACSATTATAAAGGCACGTAGAASAACATATTTTGAGACTGCGCTGTAATGGGTAAAGACGATAAAGACATTAAAATTTCCTTTAAACTAAGGTGCCAGGCCTGGTGGAATGGCTATGACATTGAAGATGTCAAAGCGCGTCTGCTGACGCAGAAAAACGATGATTCTCAAGATAAAGACAAAGCCAAAGTTACCGAAGAGCACGCCCCTGCCGCAGAAGAAAAAAAAGAAGAAGGCGTCTCATCACTGCCTTGGGACAAGCTTAGAATGGAAATGACCCAACTCATCTGGGGAGATGGATATTGCGGCCCCGGCGGCAAAGAACATATCGAAAAAATGAGCAAGCTTCTGGGCCTGAATTCTAAAATGAGCGCGATTGTCATCGGTGCCGGTTTTGGCGGCCCTGCGCGCGTACTCGCCGAAGAATTTGGTGTCTGGATTACGGGATTTGAACTCTCGAAAGAACTGGCCGAGAAAGGCATGCAAATGTCAACGGACGCGGGACTTGCCTCCAAGGCCATCATAAATCATCTGGATCCCGCTCTGGAACAACCTTTTGACCGATCTTATGACCGCGCCTTTTCCAAAGAAGCACTCTATTTATTTCCAGACAAAGAAAAAATCCTGAAAAATACCTATGATACCTTAAAAGAAGGCGGGCTGTTTTTAATTACAGATTATACCCTGTCAAACGCGGAGGCCCTTGAGAATCCTGACGTCCAGAAATGGCTGAAACAAGAAGCCACACAGCCCTATCTTGCGACAACGGCCATCATGCAGGACGCCATCGAAAAAACCGGATTTTCTCTTAGGGTTAATGAAGATATTTCGGACGAATATGTCAAGCTCATAGAAGGCAGCTGGTCAAAAGCCGCTGGCATTGCGCAGGAGCTTGCCAAAAAAGGCAGCGAGGGTACCAAAGCCATACAATCCTTAATGGCCGAAGCAGAATTCTGGGCGCTCAGAGCCAAGTTACTCAAAGAAGGTCATATCCATGTCTGGCGTTTTCTGGGCTAYAAGCAAAATTCAGAATTACAATAAGCCCCCATTCAATGGGAAGGTCATGTTAAAGCCGCAAGTCTCATTCTGCCTGTAAATCTGCTTATATCCCTCTGATATCTCTCTGGATGGAAACAATCCATTCATCTGTCGCATTATCCCCTTGTATTACCCCGCCATTGAATGATAAAAGCCCTGCATGATAGAGCTTAGCAAAATTAGAAATTTCTCCATTATCGCCCATATTGACCATGGTAAATCCACGCTTGCCGATCGTATGATTCAGCATTGCGAAGGCTTGACCGACCGTGAAATGACGAATCAAGTGCTGGATAGCATGGATATTGAGCGCGAACGCGGGATCACCATCAAGGCACAGACCGTAAGGTTGAAATTTACCGCCAAAGACGGCGAAACATATATTTTGAATCTTATGGACACGCCGGGCCATGTGGATTTTGCCTATGAGGTCAGCCGCTGCCTGTATGCCTGCGAAGGGTCTCTGCTTGTGGTGGATGCCAGTCAAGGCGTCGAGGCCCAGACATTGGCAAATGTCTATCTTGCCATTGAAAATAATCATGAAATTGTCCCTGTACTCAATAAGATTGATCTGCCCGCCGCAGAGCCGGAACAAATTCGCGCCCAGATTGAAGATGTCATCGGCATCGATGCCAGCGGTGCCATAAAGGTTTCCGCCAAGACCGGCGAAGGCATTGATGAATTGCTCAACAGCCTTGTGGAAATCCTKCCGCCACCAGAAGGTGACCCGGATGCGCCGCTCAAGGCATTGCTCGTGGACAGCTGGTATGACACCTATCTTGGGGTGATGGTTTTGATTCGCGTGCTTGATGGCACCGTTAAAAAAGGCATGAAAATCAAAATGATGGCGTCTGGCACAACCCATTTGCTGGATCGGGTCGGGGTTTTTACCCCAAAAGAAGTTCTGGTTGATGAATTAGGCCCCGGTGAAGTCGGCTTTTTCACCGCCTCTATCAAGGAGGTTTCCCAGACCAATGTCGGTGACACGATCACCGAATTCAAGAATGAAACGGCCCAGCCTTTGCCCGGCTTCAAACCGGTGCAGAGTGTGGTTTTTTGTGGATTATTTCCGGCCGATGCCGCCGATTTTGAAAATTTGCGCGATAGTATGCATAAGCTCAAGCTTAACGATGCCAGCTTTACTTTTGAAACGGAAACCTCTACGGCGCTCGGCTATGGGTTTCGCTGTGGCTTCCTCGGCATGCTTCATCTGGAAATCATTCAGGAACGCCTGACGCGCGAATTTGATCTGGACATTATTTCAACCTCCCCCAGCGTGATTTATAAGCTTCACCTGAATAAAGGCGAGGTGAAGAAACTGCATAATCCGGCCGATATGCCAGACCCCACCCTGATCAGCCATATTGAGGAGCCATGGATATTGGCAACCATTCTGGTGCCTGATGAGCATTTGGGCTCCGTATTGAAATTATGCGAAGAAAAACGCGGCGAACAGGTCGAGCTGACCTATGCCGGAACCCGCGCCATGCTGATCTATAAACTGCCGCTCAATGAAGTGGTTTATGATTTTTATGACAAGCTGAAATCTATATCGCGCGGCTATGCCAGTTTTGATTATCAAATGGATGGCTACCGCGAAGGTGATCTGGTGAAATTATCCATCATGGTCAATTCGGAACCTGTCGATGCGCTGGCCATGATGGTTCACCGCGCACAGGCCGAATTTCGCGGACGGGCGTTATGTGACCGCCTGAAAGACCTGATCCCGCGCCAATTGTTTAAAATTCCGATTCAAGCGGCCATTGGCGGCAAGATCATCGCCCGCGAAACCATCAGCGCCATGCGCAAAGACGTCACCGCCAAATGTTACGGCGGCGACATCAGCCGCAAGCGCAAACTTCTGGACAAGCAGAAAAAGGGTAAAAAGAAAATGCGCCTGTACGGCAACGTCGAAATCCCCCACTCCGCCTTCATTGCCGCCTTGAAAATGGGTGATGATTAATAATTACAGAGAACATTCAATCATCATCCCTGCCCCCTGCTGGATTCCTGCCTGCGCAGGAATGACGGCTATATTGGATAAAAATCAATTAACTTATCCTACCCACAAACAATATTATATTCAACAATGGTAAAGATAACCCGCATCCCACACCACAAAATAAACTGTTATTCCCGCCCTGCCCGATCCTCACCCTGTCCGACTTATCGTCATTCCTGCCGGGCTCAATCTTCTTCCTGCCTCGCTCGACCGTCATTCCTGCGCAGGCAGGAATCCAGATCACTTAACAATATCCTCATATAAATCTTCCCAATCCGGATTCTGGCTTTCAATCATCCTTAGTTTCCATTGCCGTTTCCACTTCTTCATCTGTTTCTCGCGCAAGATGGCCTCCTCTATCCGTTCATGAACCTCATAATATACCAGATTATGGGTTTTATATTTTTTTGAGAAACCTTCGACAGGGCCATGTTTATGGTCATATACCCGCCGCACCAAATCAGACGTCACCCCAATATAAAGCGTGCCGTTCCGCCGGTTCGCCAAAATATAAACATACCCCCCTTTTTCCATACTGACCCCCTGCTGGATTCCTGCCTTCGCAGGAATGACTGTTATATTGGGCGTAAAATCAATTAATTTATCCTACCCGTAAACGATATTATACTCAACAAACGGCATTGTCACTCCTGCGCAGGCAGGAGTCTAGTCCTCTTAGAAAGAAACTGGATTCCTGCCTGCGCAGGAATGACAAAAAAAGGTCAGAATAAAAAAGGCCAAAAACTACCCCCGCTCCCCTAAAACTTCGAGCACTTTGGCGGCGGCTTGGGGGATGTTGGTGCCGGGGCCGAAGATGGCGGCGACGCCGGCATCATAGAGGAAGTCATAATCCTGGGCCGGAATAACCCCGCCGCAGATGACCATAATCTCGCTGGCGCCTTCTTTTTTTAGCTCCGCGATCAATTGGGGGATCAGGGTTTTATGACCGGCGGCCAGAGACGATACGCCGATGATATGAACGTCATTTTCAATGGCTTCCCGCGCGGCCTCGGCCGGCGTTTGGAACAGCGGTCCAATATCCACATCAAAGCCAATATCGGCAAAGGCGGTGGCGATGACCTTGGCCCCACGGTCGTGGCCGTCCTGACCCATTTTAACCACCAGAATCCTTGGGCGGCGGCCTTGATCTTTGGAAAATTTTTCGATTTCTTTTTGAATTTTATTAAATCCCTCATCATCCTTAAAGGCAGAGCCATAAACGCCGGAGATGGATTTCACCTCGGCCCGGTGGCGATTAAAGACGATCTCCATCGCATCCGAAATTTCACCCAGAGAGGCCCGGGCCCGCGCCGCATCAACGGCTTTTTCCAGCAGATTATCGCTGCCCCGCGCGGCCTCTGTCAAGGCTTTCAAAGCGATGGTGCATTTTTCATCATCACGCACCGCCTTCATTTTGGTCAGGCGGGCGATTTGAGACGTGCGAACCGCATCATTATCCACGTCCAGAATCTCAATGGCATCTTCTTTTTCAAGGCGATATTTATTCACCCCGACCACCACTTCTTCACCCCGGTCAATGCGGGCCTGTTTTTTAGCGGCGGCTTCTTCGATCTTTAATTTGGGCATGCCGGTTTCAACGGCCTTTGTCATGCCGCCCATATCTTCAATTTCAGTGATTATTTTCCAGGCTTCCTGGATCAATTCGTTGGTCAGATGCTCCACATAATATGACCCGCCCAGCGGATCGACCACATTGCACATGCCGGTTTCYTCCTGSAKCACRATCTGGGTATTGCGGGCAATCCGCGCCGAAAAATCSGTYGGCAGGGCGATGGCTTCATCCAGCGCATTGGTATGAAGCGACTGGGTGCCGCCGAGCATTGACGCCATGGCTTCAACGGTGGTGCGGATCACATTATTATAGGGGTCTTTTTCCGTCAATGACACGCCGGATGTCTGGCAATGGGTGCGCAGCATCATGCTTTTTGGATTTTTCGCGCCGAAATTTTCCATGATCTGCGCCCAGATGGTTCTGGCGGCCCGTAATTTGGCCACCTCCATGAAGAAATTCATGCCTGTGGCAAAAAAGAAACTYARGCGCGGSGCAAAAACATCAATATCCAKRCCCTTATTCAAAGCSGTMMGSACATATTCCATACCGTCSGCCARSGTAAAGGCCAATTCCTGCAACTGAGTAGCCCCCGCCTCCTGCATATGATAGCCAGAGATGGAAATGCTGTTGAATTTTGGCATTTCAGCAGAGGTATATTCGATGATATCACCGATGATGCGCATGCTTGGCTTTGGCGGGTAAATATAGGTATTACGCACCATGAATTCTTTTAAAATATCATTCTGTATGGTGCCGGACAGGTCGGCGCGGCTCACGCCCTGTTCTTCTGCGGCCACAATATAAAAGGCAAGGCACGGGATCACAGCCCCGTTCATGGTCATGGAAACGGACATTTGATCAAGCGGGATTTGATCGAACAGAATTTTCATATCCTCAATACTGTCTATCGCCACGCCCGCCTTGCCCACATCACCCACAACGCGCGGATGATCACTGTCATAGCCCCGGTGGGTGGCAAGGTCGAAGGCCACGCTTAAACCTTTTTGTCCCGCCGCCAGATTGCGCCGGTAAAAAGCATTGGAATCTTCGGCTGTGGAAAAACCGGCATATTGACGGATTGTCCAGGGCCGTCCGGCATACATGCTGCCGCGTACGCCGCGCGTAAAAGGGAAAAAGCCCGGCAGATTATCAATATGCGGAATTTCTGCAATATCTTCTGCGGTATAAAGTGGCTTAACATCAATGCCTTCCGGCGTTTGCCAGATCAGGTCATCCAGCTTCTTGCCGCGAAGTTCCTTGATAACCAGCTGCTGCCAATCCGTGATGCTTTTACGTTTTCCGTCCGTCATAGAAATATCCGCCATATCAAAAAAATATCTTGTGCGCCGCAGTATGCCCTTATGTTACTCATGAGTAAAGTTTTTTTGTTCAGGCATTTTCAATTTAAAAACTTGTTGCCCTTCCCTGAAAAAGGTAATCTGTTAAAAAATAATCAAACGGGATATCATCATGAAAAAAATCATATTGGCCGCCGCCCTAACTTTTACTTTATCCGGCGCGGCATATGCAAATGTTACCGCAGACGATTTTCAAAAAATTCTTGATGCTCACTGGCAGAATAACTTACAGGAAAAACCGGCCTTTGCCTCGCGCCTTGGCATGCGTGCCTTTGACGGCAAACTTGCCGATAATAGCCCACAGGCCCATGCAAGGCGCAAAGCCTATAACGCAGAAATACTCGCAAGGCTTGCGCAAATTAATGTTAAAAAATTAGATAAAGACGCCCTGCTGAATTATAAAATATTCAAGCGTCAGCGCGTGATGGAACGGGAAAGCTATCAATATAACGGTCATTTATTGGCCATCACCAATCGCGATGGCTGGCATATGTCATTCGCCCAAAGTCCCGGAAATATGCCCTTTCTGGAGAATGCTGATTATGAAAATTATTTGGGGCAATTGGCCGATTATCCCCGCTATAATGCCGAAAAAATTGCTATTCTCGCAGCGGCGGTAAAACAGGGTTATACGCAATATTGCCTCTCTATGGCAGGTTATGAAACGTCTATTTCAAGCCATATCACCGATGACGTCACAGCAAGTGCCTTTTATACGCCCTTCACAAAATTCCCTGAAAAAATTTCTAAAGAAAAAAGACAGGATTTCACCCGTCGCGGTGCCTCTTTAATCACAGAGAAAGTCATTCCGGCCTATAAAGAGTTTTATAAATTTTACCAAGAAGAATATAGCCCAAATTGCCGAAAGACCGTTGGCATAACAAGCCTTGACGGCGGTGAGAATTACTATAACCATTTGATCCGTCATTTCACCACCACCGAAATGACCACAGATGAAATCCATAAACTCGGCCTGAGCGAAGTCAAGAGGTTGCGGGCTGAAATGGCCAAAATCATTGAAAAAGTCGAATTTGACGGCAGTTTTAAAGAATTCATCAGCTTTCTGCGCACCGACCCGCGTTTTTATACCGATGACAAGCAGGATCTTCTGGAAAAGGCCGCTTTGATTTCAAAAATGATGGATGGTCAATTGCCAAAATTATTTGGCTTCCTGCCGCGCAGCCCTTATGGCATTAAAGAAATCCCGGCGGATATTGCCGAAAAAACCANNNCCANNGCCTATTACATGCCGTCCRGCGGYRATGGCADVACVGCGGGCAATTATTTCGTCAATACATCCCTGCTGAAAAGCCGCCCGCTTTATGTTCAGGAAGCCCTGAGCTATCACGAAGCCGTTCCGGGGCATCACCTGCAAATCGCCATTCAGAAAGAGCTGGATATCCCCATATTCCGAAAATTTTCCGGCTTCACCGCCTTTGTCGAAGGCTGGGCGCTCTATTCAGAACGGCTTGGGTTAGAGGTTGGCTTTTATCAGGATCCCTACAGTGATTTTGGCCGGCTGACCTATGAAATGTGGCGCGCTTGCCGGCTTGTGGTGGATACGGGCATGCATGCCAAAGGCTGGTCACGCCAGAAAGCCATTGATTTCATGGTCGATAATACCTCGCTCAGCCTTCATAATATCAAGACGGAGATTGACCGCTATATCACATGGCCGGGGCAGGCTTTGGCTTATAAAATTGGCGAACTGCGCATCACGGCTCTGCGCCAGAAAGCCGAAAGATATCTGGGCGAAAAATTCGATATTCGCGATTTCCATGACACGGTTCTTGGTAACGGCGCCCTGCCCATCGCCATATTGGAGGAGATCGTCAATGAATGGATTGAAGAACAGAAATAAGTCAAATTTTATCGTATCACCGTTTTTTAAACATAAAATGCCAAACAGACGTTTATTTTTTCTCAGGCTTATGTATCATGCGTCTTTGAATCAATTGACAGTGACCATTGCATGAGGTAACTGTCATTATATTGCGCCGCAACAAGACTTAGGCCCTATAAAATCACCATATTTCTTATCGTAAAGAAATATCATTGCTAACCGATGGGAGAACGACCCCAATGAAAATTCTGGTCCCGGTTAAACGGGTAATTGATTATAATGTAAAAGTCCGTGTCAAAGCAGACAATACAGGTGTGGAACTTGCCAATGTCAAGATGTCCATGAATCCTTTTGATGAAATCGCCGTTGAAGAGGCTTTAAGAATAAAAGAAGCGGGCAATGCCGAAGAGGTTATCGTGGTTTCCGTTGGCCCGGCGCAGGCGCAGGAAACGCTTCGTACCGCGCTGGCCATGGGCGCMGACCGSGCYATTCTGGTMRWWRCMGMKGAYSWYGTKGAACCGCTTGCCGTTGCAAAAATTCTTAAGGCCATCGTTGCTGAGGAAACGCCGGAGCTGGTGATCCTCGGCAAACAGGCCATTGATGGTGATTGCAATCAAACGGGTCAAATGCTGGCGGCGCTTCTTGAGTGGCCGCAGGGGACCTTTGCCTCGGAAGTAAAACTTGGCGAGGGAACGGTCAATGTCACCCGCGAAGTCGACGGCGGCCTTGAGACGGTCAAGCTGACCCTGCCGGCGGTTGTGACCGCTGATTTGCGCCTTAACGAGCCCCGTTATGCTTCCTTGCCCAATATCATGAAAGCCAAGCGCAAGCCGCTTGATACCAAAGAGCCTTCTGATTATGGCATTGATACCGCACGCCGCCTGACCACATTAAAAGTGGAAGAGCCATCAAAACGCGCCTCCGGTATCATTGTTGAAAGCATAGCCGAACTGGTCACCAAATTGCGTGACGAAGCAGGAGTAATCTGATCATGACATCATTGGTAATAGCCGATCACGATAATAGCAGCCTTAAAGACAGCACCTTGAATGCGGTGACCGCCGCGGCCAAACTGGGCGATGTGGATATTCTTATCGCAGGATCAGATTGTTCCGCCGCCGCCGATGCCGCCGCAAAAATTGCCGGCGTCTCAAAAGTTCTGGTCGCAGATAGCGCCGATTATGCGCACCCGCTTGCCGAAGTTATCGCGCCTCTGGTCGTCAAACTTTCGGAGGGGTATGATGCCATTCTGGTTGCAGCGACAACAACGGGCAAAAACTTTATGCCGCGTGTTGCAGCCCTGCTGGATATGGCGCAGATTTCAGATATTATCAGCGTCGAAAGCGCTGACACCTTCAAACGCCCGATTTATGCCGGCAACGCCATTGCCACTGTACAGTCAAGCGATGCCAAAAAACTGATCACCGTACGAACAACGGCCTTTCCAGCGGCAGAGGCAGAGGGCGGTTCTGCCGCCATCGAAAATGTGGCAGCGGAGCCTAATCCGGGGCTTGCAAGCTTTGTAAGTGCCGAACTGTCCAAATCTGAACGCCCAGAACTTACCAGTGCAAAAATCATTATTTCTGGCGGACGCGGTATGGGCAGCGGCGAAAATTTTGCCCTTATTGAGGCTGTTGCTGACAAGCTTGGCGCGGCGATTGGCGCGTCCCGCGCTGCTGTTGATGCGGGCTTTGTCCCCAATGACTATCAGGTCGGTCAAACCGGAAAAATCGTCGCCCCTGACCTCTATATCGCTGTGGGTATTTCGGGTGCCATCCAGCATCTGGCGGGCATGAAAGACAGCAAGGTGATCGTCGCCATAAACAAGGATGAAGAAGCGCCTATTTTTCAGGTCGCAGATTATGGTTTGGTTGCCGATCTATTTCAGGCTTTGCCTGAGCTCGAAAAAGAGTTATCCTAACTTCTAAATATAGGGGGGGGCTGATTCCAATATTGAATTGGCCCTCAACACCAGTATAAGTCCAGTTTAAGTATAGAAAGACATCCATAATGGTACAACATGTCGGGATTATTGGCGCAGGACAGATGGGCAACGGCATCGCTCATGTTTTTGCGGTTTCGGGATATGACGTCCTTTTGAGCGATTTAAGTGAAGACGCCTTRAAAACAGCCCTGACGAAGGTTGAAATCAACCTTCAACGCCAAATCGCCAAAGGCTTGATTACCGATAAAGAAGCAACCGCAGCCCTCGCCCGGGTTAAAACGACGACTGGACTTGAAGGTTTTTCCGAGATGGATCTTGTCATTGAGGCCGCAACAGAAGATGAACAGGTCAAAATTGCCATTTTTCAGGAACTATGTCCAATATTGAAACCCGAAGCCATTCTGGCAACCAATACATCGTCCATTTCCATAACCCGCCTAGCCTCAACGACGGACAGACCCGAAAAATTCATTGGTCTGCATTTTATGAATCCTGTTCCGGTCATGAAACTTGTTGAGCTAATTCGGGGTATCGCCACCAGCGAAGAAACCTATCATATTGCGGAAACCTTCATCGAAAAACTTGGTAAGACCTCCGCCAGTTCAGAAGATTTTCCGGCCTTTATCGTCAATCGCCTTCTCCTGCCGATGATCAACGAAGCCATTTACACCCTGTATGAAGGTGTCGGCTCCGTCGAATCCATCGACAAGGCCATGCGGCTTGGGGCCAATCATCCCATGGGGCCGCTGCAACTTGCCGATTTCATTGGGCTTGATACCTGCCTGTCGATCATGCAGGTATTATATGAAGGCTTGGCGGATACGAAATACCGCCCCTGCCCGCTTCTGGTCAAATATGTCGAAGCCGGTTGGATTGGACAAAAGGCGGGCCGAGGATTTTATGATTATCGCGGTGACGTACCCGTTCCAACCCGATAACCCGTTATAGAGCACTGGGCAAAAGATTGGGCAAAAATGGAAACTTCGGATTGTACCATGCTGACAAAAGACGAGAAAAAATACCTCACACAAGTGACAGAACACTGGTTTGATCATTTAAAGCCAGAAGACTGGTTTGCCCAATCCGATCAGATTGACCAGGGCATCATCGATGCATTTTCCCATATCTATGACCATTTCAAGAGCAAAAACCTGATTGAACTGGACTTAAGCGGTGATGAAATATTGGCCGCCATCATTCTGTTTGATCAAATGCCGCGCAATATATTTAGAGGACACGCAAAAGCCTATGAAACAGATGCTTTAGCCTTGTCCCTATGTTTCATGGCATTGGCCAACAAATATGATCTGGACATGACAGACATCCAGAAATCATTCGTTTATATGCCCCTTGAACATAGCGAGGATATGAATGATCAGGAGTTATCCGTCAGCCTGTTCAAGCAGCGCACAAAGCTTGATGATCAGATTGACTATGCGGTGCGCCACCTTACCATCATCAGCAAATTTGGCCGTTTTCCCCATCGAAACAAAGCCCTAGGGCGAGTATCAACAGCTCAAGAAGAAGAATTTCTTGCCTCCGGCGGCGATAATTTCGGGACCAAGGAAGGGACTTAAATTTCATGAATAACTTTACCAAATTAATGATGTTGCTTTCCACGCTGGTGCTGTTAATCGGCGGTGGATTTTCATTTTATCTTACCTATCAGGGCAACCAGCCCGTCACAGTGATAAATATGGGTGAAGCGGGCGTGGCCATTGAGGGTTTTGATACCGTGTCCTATCATACCATCGGCACCGCACAAAAAGGCGTTCATAATTTTCAGGTCACATGGCGCGGCGCCATCTGGTATTTCAGCAGCCTTGAAAACCGCCAGACCTTCTCTGAAACGCCGGAAGAATATGCCCCGCAATACGGGGGCTATGATCCTTTTGCTATGGCCATGAACGGCACCATACAGGCGGCAACGCCGGAGCTTTGGGCCATCGCGGGCGGCAAGTTATTTCTGTTCCATTCCGGCAAAACCCGTAACTTATGGAATGAAAATTTACCGGAAAACGCGTCCAATGCGGATAAGCAATGGGTCAAACNTAATCAGCAGGTCGCCTATAAAGCACGAATGCAATAGACTTCTACGAATGCCTAGAGTGCCTCTCAATAGACCAACTTCTTAGCCTTCTCCCATGCTCGGTTGGCCCGGTCTTCCTCGCCAAGTTTAGCATAAGTTTCCCCGAGCAACTCATAAAATTTCTTTTCGTCGTCCTGACGTTTCAAGGCTGCTTTAAGATGGCTTAGCGATTGTGCATAATCCCCAAGTTCATAGGCGCCCAGCGCCTGATAATACCTATAATAGGGATTCTTCATTTGATGTTCTCTTGCAAGCCCTTCATAATATACAGACTTTTCGATCTCGCCCACTTCCTTATATAATACGCTTAGGTTGCCAAAGACCGACCTCTTTTTGCTATGGGTTTTAAGGGCTATGAAATAGGCCCTCTCGGCATATTTATGCTGGCCTATTATCCGATATAAGACACCAAGGTTTGCCCAGATCACCCCATCTTCYGGGGCCAGCTTCAGSGCYTTGGCCAGATACAGAAACGCATTCTCATGGTCTTCTTCCATGAGGAAATCCGTGCCCTTATTACTGTAATAAAGCGCGATTGCGCCCTGATCTGATATATCCCRRGCTTTATGATGGGGTTTATAATTCATACGATCAATATCTACGATCAAGTCATTGGTTTTCTTCATATGAACCCTGACATTCACATGACGGCTATAATAATAAAAACCGCCGCTGGCAGAACCCCACCTTGGTGGAATTGCAACCTCTTGAAAAGAAGCTTTCAGACCAGCCTCTCTGGCGAATGCAATGAATAGATAACTAAAGGCAAGGCAATTTCCTTCGGATTTTAAAAAGGCTTCCTCTGCTGTATGGGTTTTGGACATGTCATATTGCATATTCAATGTGCCCRCCCCTAACATCATATCCATGAGTGACCTTACCTTACTACTRTCCACGTAATTTTTCGGGATGTAATATGTCAGATAAGCCTGCATTTTTTCATTAAGCGCAATAACATGATCCTCTGGTAAGGCCATAYTATCGGCCGGCTTACCAAATATGGCCTGCCCGGATAAAAGGTCTTCGCGGCTGAGCATATCTGTCGAATATAGAGGATCATGAAGGCTAAAACTACTACAGGCTCCAAGGGTAGAAATTAATACTATGGGAAACATCAAATAAAATGTTTTTATAAAATTCATGAATGCTCCATTTCATCCAACTAGTGCCCTGTGTCACCTTATTTACATGGTTTGGATCACCTGTCCCGTTTTCTGGGTAGGAAGCGTTGCGCGGGCGATGCTTTAGCATCGGCAAGCAGCGGTGACGCCCTTCAGGGAACGGGATAGGTGACCCTTCGGGCGGCTTTGCAAGCCTGCCGCGTGCGTTGCCCGACGCTTGTTATGCGGGACATGACGGCACGTCGCGCGCCTGCTCGGCAGACTTGTAAAGCCGTCCAAACCATGCAAATAAGGTGACACAGGGCACTAGGTACTATCATTGAATCCAAAGACGAACTTGGCGAATATATTATATATTGCATGGTTTATGATTTAAACGCCGGTACTGAGATACTCACAAAACAAACATTTATGGCCGTAAAATGATTTGWAAAAAGAGTGAAAAAAACTGGCGGAGAGGGAGGGATTCGAACCCTCGAAGGGCTTGCACCCTTGCCAGTTTTCAAGACTGGTGCATTCAACCGCTCTGCCACCTCTCCGTGTCAATAAATTCAGGCTGAATATATGTGAGAACAGGATTTAGCCGATCGCCATAGTGAGGTCAAGAACTGAATTTCCCGCATTGAATTTTTATCTTGGAATAATCCACAGAATCTATAAAATTCCAACTTCTATAGTAAAATGAAAAAATGCCTTTATATTGTCATCATTTATCGACATTATAAGTTGTGTTTACGGCGGAAAATCAAAATTAATCGGGGGTTTTTAATGACAGGGGCATTGGATAAAGTGATGAACAGTAAAAAGGTTATTTCTATATTTTTTATCTCCTCTTTGCTCTTTGCAGGAGCATTGATTTCCTTTGTTCCAGAAGCCAAAAGTGCAAAAACCGTTCCTGATAACCCGCTCAGCTTCGCAGATTGGCGCACAGACCTTAAAGTTGAAGCTATGGCAAAGGGTATTTCCGCTGAAACATTTGATAGGGCCTTTGCGGGGGTTGAGCCCAACCCGAAAGTCATCAAGCTTGACCGGCATCAGCCGGAATTTACCCAGACCTATGCCAAATATATTTCCAAACGGGTCAGCAGTACGCGCATTGCAAAGGGCCGGGAGAAAATTTCGGAAAATGCCGATATTCTAACTTCTGTTTCTCAAGAAATTGGCGTTCAACCGCGTTTCATTGCCGGAATTTGGGGCATGGAAACAAATTACGGCAGCTATACTGGCGGCTATAATGTTATCCGGTCATTGGCCACATTAGCCTATGACATGCGCCGCAGCAGTTATTTCCGAACGCAACTGATCAAGGCCTTGCAAATATTGGAAGAAGGTCATGTGCTGCCGGCTAATTTCAAGGGATCATGGGCCGGGGCCATGGGGCAGGGGCAATTCATGCAGTCCAGCTTTTTTGCCTATGCCTATGATTTTGACGGCGATGGCAAGAAAGATATATGGGATAACAAGGCAGATGTTTTTGCCTCAATCGGAAATTATCTGAGGGAACATGGCTGGCAGGCGAACCGCACGTGGGGCCGGCARGTSTCSYTGCCARARRATGTGGACAATCTRTGGCARCAGGTSAAACAAACCAAAAAAGTTAAATATTGCCGCCGGGCCTTAAAAGACCACAGTAACCAGCTGACCATGACCCAGTGGCAGGCATTAGGGGTCAGAACAATTTACGGCAGTGACCTGCCCCTTGTGGCCGACCCCGAATTTAAAGCATCTTTGGTTATGCCCGCAGGAAAGGATGGGCCGGCATTTTTAACCTATAAAAATTTCAGAGCCCTTTTAAGTTATAATTGTTCTAATTTCTACGCCCTTGGGGTTAGCTTGCTTTCGGATGAATTAAAATGATGTTTTTACAAAGAGCTGTCATTATCGGGTTTTGTCTGATTGTCGCCGGTTGCGGCGCAACTAAAAACACCTATGAAGCCTCTGTCCCAAATCCAATTCACAAAGTTGGCAATCCCTATAAGATTGCCGGAAAAACCTATCACCCGGCGATTGACCCGCATTATGACAGGGTGGGGCTTGCCTCATGGTACGGCAGCCAGTTTCATGGCCGTAAAACGGCGAACGGCGATGTTTTTAATATGAATGATTTAACCGCGGCCCATACGACGCTGCCCATGCCCAGTCATGTGCGGGTTACCAATATCGAAAATGGCCGCTGGCTTATTCTTATGATAAACGACAGAGGCCCATTTGTTGGAGACCGGATCATTGATGTCTCACGCCGGGCGGCGCAGTTGCTGGGCTTTGAAAAAAAGGGTGTGACGCAAGTCAGAGTACAGGCTGTGAGTGGCCCGCGCGGCGAATTGCCGAAACAAATTATTGTCCGGAATAAACAGGTAACTCCAAAGCCGCCCGTCATTGCCGCACCGGTTGTTCAGGTGGCCCAGAATGAAATCATGATAACTGAAGCTAAGGTCAAGAAAATATATGTTCAAATCGGGGCTTATGCAGATCATAAGAATGCAAAAAAGGTTGTTGATGCCGTCCATCATATTAGTGATACAAAGGTGGAAGAAGTAGATATAAACGGCCAGAATCTATATCGTGTCAGGGTTGGGCCGCAACCAACTGTTGAATTAGCCGAGATTATACTTGGCAGAATATTATCGTTGGGCCACAATACGGCTCGTATCATTATGGACTATTAAAAATATATTCAGATCAGAAATTTATATGATGAAAAATAAAATGCTAAAATCAGTATGCAGCCTTGCTATCTTCTGTCTGGGCTTTACTTATGCGCAGGCCTTTCAATTTAAAACCCCCGCCAAACATGCCATTATGGTAGAGGGCGCKACAGGGGCCGTTCTGTTTGAGCATGAGGCTGATGTTCAGATGCCGCCGTCATCAATGAGCAAGTTAATGACCATTTACCTTACCTTTGAAAGGTTGCGGGACGGCAATATAATATTGGATGATAAATTCGAGGTTAGTGAGACTGTCTGGCGAAAATGGCGTCTTCAAGGGTCAACCATGTTTCTTAAGGCCGGGCAAAAGGTTACAGTTCACGACTTGTTAATGGGCGTGGTGGTGCAATCCGGCAATGATGCCTGCGCTGTATTGGCAGAGGGACTTGCAGGTTCCGAAGAGGCCTTTGTCCATTGGAGCAATGAAAAGGCCAAAGAACTGGGCATGACTAATTCCCATTTTACCAATGTGAATGGCTGGCCCGATGAAGACCATTATATGTCTTCGCGGGATTTGGCAATCTTGTCTCAAAAATTAGTGACGGATTTCCCGGAATATTATCCGATGTTCAAGGAGAAAAAATTTACCTTTAACGATATATCGCAAACCAACCGTAACCCGCTTTTATACAGCATGCCTTCTGCCGACGGATTGAAAACCGGCCATACAGAGGCGGCGGGTTATGGCCTTGTGGCATCGGCTGTGGAAAAGGGACGCCGGTTGATATTGGTGGTTAACGGGCTGAAAAGCAACCGCGCCCGCGCCCGCGAAGCCGAACGGTTATTACGGCATGGTTTTCGTGATTTTAATGTTTATCCGTTGTTTAAAGCGGGTGATATTGTGGATTCTGCCAATGTTTGGCTTGGCGAAAATGGCAAAGTTCCTCTGGTGATAGAAGATGATGTTGTGCTGTCGATCAGCCGCCAAGATCGGCGCAGGATGAAGGCTAAAATTATTTATACTGGCCCCATACCCGCGCCCATCGTTAAGGGGCAGCCTATTGCTATTCTTGAAATTTCCGCAAAAGATATGAAAACAGTTGAATTTCCACTCGTCGCCGGTACCGATATTTCAAAATTAGGTGGGGCAAGTCGTTTGAAGGCGGCTTTCAACTATCTTTTGATGGGATCTGSCGGCAGTGAATAATGATGAAATATCTCATAAAGTACCCCATAATTTATCTCGGGGAAAATTCATTTCTTTCGAGGGAGGGGAAGGCACCGGAAAATCGACGCAGGTAAAAACATTGCAGGACAAGCTCAGAGCCAAGGGGATTGATGTTATCCTTACCCGCGAGCCCGGCGGCGCGCCGGGGGCCGAAAAAATTCGCGCCCTTTTGCTGACCGGCGATCCTGAAAAATGGGTTCCCATGACGGAGGTTCTGTTATTTTATGCGGCGCGCGTGGATCATCTTCAACGAACAATATTGCCGGCCCTTAAGGCGGGCAAATGGGTTATCACGGATCGTTATGCTGATTCAACCTTTGCCTATCAGGGCGCAGGCCATGGCATAGCTGCCACGGTTATTCAGCAAATACACCGGATCACGACGGATAATTTCTGGCCTGATATGACCATTCTTCTGGATGCTGATCCAAAAGAGGGGTTGTTGCGGGCAAATAACCGGGAAGCAGAAATATCTGAAAACCTGCGGGAAGACCGATTTGAAAAAATGGCAGGCAACTACCATCAACGTTTACGTAAAGCTTTCCTTGAAATTGCGGCGGAAAATCCGGATCGTTTTCATGTTATACCGGCGGCGGGTTCAATTGATGCCGTGGCAAGACGTATATGGCAGCAGGTTACGGCGGCTTATGGCCCTGAAATAGGCCAAATTTAGGAAACAAATGCGGGATAGTGAAGAAAATATCGAAAAAGCGCGCGGGGTTGATTTATATGGCCATGATGCGGCCCAGCAAATGTTTCTGGATGCCTATAATTCTGACCGGCTGCATCATGCGTGGCTGATCACCGGCCCGCGCGGTATTGGCAAGGCCTCACTCGCCTATAAAATGGCGCGTTTTCTGCTTAGTAACCCGCCAGAAGATAAGAATAGCCTGTTCGGGGATGCTTTGCCTAAAACGCCGCCTTTGACACTTGCGACAGATGAGCATTCGCCGGTTAATAAAATAATTTCTGCGGGCAGTCACGGCGACATCATTGTCATAGAACGTCAGCCAAATGAAAAAACCGGCAAAATGAAGGCGGAAATTGTTGTTGATGATGTGCGGAAATTGCAAAATTTTTTCAACAAAACCGCCACAGAAGGCGGCTGGCGGATTGCCATTATTGACAGTGCCGATGAAATGAACCGCAACGCGGCGAATGCGGTGCTTAAAGCATTGGAGGAGCCGCCAAAGAATGCGTTACTTATTTTGCTGGCTCATGCGCCGGGCAAACTTTTACCCACGATCACGTCGCGCTGCCGGCAATTACGGTTAAATCCTCTGTCTTTTGAGACTGTTTGCACGATAATTCGCCGAAATTATCCGGATATTAGCCCTGATGACGTCGCGGGCTATGGTGTGTTAAGTGACGGCAGCCCCGGATATGCCATCAACCTTGTGGAACATCAGGGGCTTGAATTATATATTCAATTACTGGAAATTCTGGCCTCCTTGCCGGATATGGATGTCCCGATGGCCCATAAGTTGGCCGGCAGCCTTAATCTTAAGGCGGCGGAACCGAAATATATTCTGTTTGGTGAATTGCTCACCGCCTTTATCAATCGCATGATCCGTCATGTCTGTGCCGCACAGGCTGGTGATATAAGTCCGGTAAAACCGGTGCTGACAGGGGAACTTGACCTTATGCTGCAGCTCGGGCAAAGAATTCCTCTTGATCACTGGGCCGAGCTGTGGGAAAAGGTAACCCACAAAATGGCTCAGGTTAATTTAGATCGCAAGCAAGTGATCCTCAATGTCTTGACCCTGTTAAGTCAAAATCTAAAGTAAGAAAATATAACCTAGGGTATTTCAGAGATGACGGCCAAATCAGCCTTTTACATCACAACGCCAATTTATTATGTCAATGACATTCCCCATATCGGCCATGCTTATACCACACTTGCCTGTGATGTTTTGGCGCGTTTCAAGCGGATGGATGGCTATGATGTCATGTTTCTAACCGGCACAGACGAGCATGGGCAGAAAGTTGAAAAATCAGCCGCTGTCAAAGGAAAAGACCCGCTTGCTTTTTGTGATGAGGTATCAATGCGTTTTCGTGACCTTGCCAAATTCATGAATTTTTCCAATGATGATTTTATCCGCACCACAGAAGAGCGTCATAAAATAGCCTGTCAGGCTTTATGGAAAAAGCTTGAAGAAAGCGGTAATATCTATCTTGATAAATATTCCGGCTGGTATTCGGTTCGCGAYGARGCATATTATGCCGAGGGCGARCTGATWGAWGGCAAAAATGACGAAAAACTGGCCCCCACGGGAGCGCCTGTCGAATGGGTCGAAGAAGAAAGCTATTTTTTCAAGCTGTCCGCATGGGAAGATGCGCTGCTGAAATATTATGAAGACTTGCCGGAAACCGTACTGCCTAAAAGCCGTAAAAATGAAGTGAAAAGCTTTGTTGAAGGGGGACTGCGTGATTTGTCCGTATCGCGCACCAGCTTTAAATGGGGTATTCCCGTACCCGGTAATGATAAGCATATTATGTATGTGTGGATTGACACGCTAACCAATTATATGACGGCGGCGGGTTTCCCCGATATGGA
>NVVM01000038.1 GCA_002402225.1 Alphaproteobacteria bacterium | reverse complement strand
CAAGAAGGTATCGAGATTTTCAAAGCCGCAGGGGCAACAGAATCCTGGAACGGCCCCTTGGGCCCCATGCATATTATGGGCGGCACGATTATGGGCGATACTGCGGAAAATTCTGTCACCAATTCCTATGGCCAATGCCATGATATCGACAATCTTTTTATCGCCGGCCCYGGATTATTCCCCACCAGCGGCGGCGTCAACCCCACCTTCACCGTCCATGCTCTCACCCTCAGGTCATCGGAATATATTTTGAACAACTGGTCGGGCGTTATTAGTTGAAATTATACTTCACATTAAACCCGAACCAGCGCGGTGCGCGGTAAGCGACTTCATTACAGCCGCACAATGTGGCAAGATCAAAACCCTGCGTTCCGGCACGGGCATCCGTCAGATTACGCGCCTGAAGAGCGACCTCCAACGTTTCATCAGCATTGGTCCATGCCAACCGGGCATTCATCAAGAAATAACTGTCAAACTGATCAGCATCAAAATTTCTTAAGTTATAAAAGAAGGAATCTGACCATGATGCATCAGCCAAAAGAGAAATCATGCCGTCAAAAGCAGCCCATTCATAACGAACCAGACCTGAGAATTGAAATTCTGGCGTGTAAGTCGGATCAACATCACGCACTATCGGCCCACCAATACGCAAGGGGACATCTTTGACCGTGGCGTTAATCCAAGAGCCGGAAAGCTGCGTCAACAGCCCTTCAATCGGCATGAATTGCAATTCCAGATCCGCACCGAAATATTCGGCATCAGCATTCACAACAATTCCGGAAACGCCAGTAAACAGAAATGCCTGATAGTCATTATAATCATAATAGAAGGCATTACCGTTAAAACGACCCCGACCATCCGCAAATGTTTTCTTGAAGCCCGCCTCATAGCTATACAGAATTTCTTCCTTATAGGGAATGGCATTTTCAAGATCCGGCACCAGTGCACCTCCGGCCAGCTGAGCATTAAAACTACCCGCCTTGACGCCGCGTTTTATGGAGGAGAAAAGAAGCAAATCATCATTTGGGCGGTAATTCAGTTGAAGGTTACCGGCCCAGAGCGTATCGCCCGTCGCGGCAACAAATGAGGACGGCGCCCCGCCTGGCCCGTTAAACAGGGGGCCGATTTGAATAGGTGTTCCCTGATGAATTTCAAAAGAGCTTTGCGTAAAATAAAGATTTTGAGAAAATTCATAATCCTTTTCTTCTCTTATGATACGGACACCGGCAATGAAAGTTAATTTGTCGCTTATGTCATATTCTATCTGACCGAAAGCTGAATAGGAATTGGTCTTAAGGCGGGCGTCAGATGCAAGGTCAAACGGCGCGCCAGGGACAACGCTGCCCACAGGAAACTTTAACCCGTTGTCTGATTCATTATCGATATTCAAATAAAACAGCCCTGCGACCCAACGGAATTCCTCACCTTCACCGTTAAGGCGGATTTCCTGCGTAAAGCTGGTGGCATCGACACCGGCATAGTTGGCGGATTGATTAACCGGTGCCGMATCCACATCAATGAAAAGCAGTTTTTCATAACTTTTAAAGTCAGAGATAGCTGTTAATGTTGTATTCTCGTTAATATCCCAACCAATATTCAAATTAACCCCATATGTGTCAATGCTCCCCTGATTTTCAAAGGCAAAGTCACTTAATGTCGTAAAATCAGCACCATCCGCATCAACATAACCGAAAAAATCAGTACCAACGCCAAAACGTGATGTCAGAAACGCATCATCAGGATCATTTAACCCAAAGATACCATCMKTRTMSWKRTCMKAGSMRTAMKMRRWRYCWYCRKRMGCAATAGACGCCCGCGTTTCATCCGCCGCAACATCAATAACATTCACAAGTTCCGCCATACCATTAACATTTTCAAAAACAGCAATGGTTGGTTTAGATTGATAGGGCCCGGTGGCCAGCCTGCTGGCCGAATAATTCCCCGAAAGGCGAACCGACAGATTTTCATTAGGTTGAAACAAAAAAGTGCTTCGAGCAGAAAAAGTATCATCATCCCCTAAATCTGCCCCCGCGCCAGCCCCCGGAGATCCGCCAAATTGACCCGCTGGGTAGTTATTTTTTAAATAGCCATCATGCTGGCGGTATTTTACCGCAAATCTTGCCGCCACCTTGTCCGAAAAAGGAATATTCAAAGCTCCTACGATCTCGTAGCTTTCGGCGTTGGCAGGGGTGTCAAAAAAGCCCAATGTCCCGTCCACATAGCCTTCAACCGCCTCAAACGTCGGCTGGCGGCTGATATAATGTACCAAACCGCCCGTGGCGTTACGGCCAAAGAGCGTGCCCTGCGGGCCTTTGAGGATTTCAACCCGGTCTATATCAAACGTAGCAAAAGACTGCCCCTGCGCAATGGCGATATATCCCTCATCCAGATAAACCGCATTCGGCGATTCCACAATATCATTAAAATCATTTTGCGTAACACCGCGAATTGTAAACTGGGTATTCTGCCCGGCCAGATTACCGCTGATATGTACGCCGGGTACAAGATCTGCTACTTCGGAACTTTGCGTAACGCCCATCTTATCCAGCATCCCGCCTGAGAAAGCCGATATGGCGATACCAACCTCCTGCAAATTCTGTTGACGTTTCTGCGCAGTGACCGTAATTTCTTCCAAGACAGCATAATTTTCTTTTGTGTTTTCTTCGTTCGTTTGCGCGCCAGCCGGCATAGTCATTCCGAACAAAACACCCGCCAAGGCACTATAACCGAGCAGGTTTTTCAATGAATCATTATTTCTCTTTGGGGTGTTATTAGTCACAGTTTTTCTCCCTGTTTAATATCAATATATTTTTCTATTTGATAAATACTTTTTGAATGTAATATCCAAAACTTAAGCGATTATGCTTTGTGATTTAATTATTTTTTTATCTGCATTTTTATGATTAATTTAATCTTAAAATATATTTATAGCTTTTGTCAACCAGATTTTAATGCCCCGTGTTCGCTCATAAATTGAAACAGGGTTAAATTTTAAAACAAAACACCCGGCGAATGTCCATACATCCGCCGGCTGCCATACGAAATAAGAAAGGCTTATTTAACGCTTGAATATATCTGCCGGGCTTAAAATCGGATCAAGCACCCCTGCTTTAAAAACAAGCAGCCTGAATAGATAAAAACCCAACATGATACAGCCTGTGACAATCAGGCTTGTGATAAAATTTGTGGGGACAAACAGCAGAATCAGCAGAGGAATAATGCTGCCGATCCCGACAACACCAAACAGAAAAGGCCGCGCCAAAAAATCTTTGACCAGCAAAATATATGATTGCTGCGCGCCTTTTGATCCGTTCTTGGCCCCATGGAGCAGACTTAACAGACAAATTTGCACGGCAACGATCAAAGCGACCTGCGCCAAGCCCAGCATAGAAAAATATTCCGGGTTTGAGATTGAAAAACCCAGCAGGCTCAAAACCAAAACAAGAGAGGTTCCCATAAGCAGACCATACAGCATGCTGGATATAGGCATTAATCCTGTACTCCAGAATGAAATGGCCGTTGAATGGGACATGGCAAAGCCCTGATAAGTCACCACCACCATCGCGCCGGCCATGGCCAACATATAAACGACAGGCGCCAGACCGGCAGGCACCACATTGAATAAGACCCCAAGGACATGAATACTGCCGAAGCCAACAAAGAAAATGATCCCCCATAATCCCCGGCTGATCCAGGATCGGTCTGGCCGGAGCAGGGCGCGCCATGCTTTACTCGGCACGCCCATATGGGTTAAATGAAAGAACGTCTTTCCCACACCCGTGATCAATAAACCAAGAATAATCCCCGGCAAAAAATCCATCAGCATGGAGACAATGAACAGCCCTGCCCCCGTCTCCCCGCAAAAAAATGCGGTTGCCATGGGCGTGTCCCAATATTTTTGAAACCGATAACCGGATTTAAAAGTACCACCGGCAAATCCGGGACGAAGTACATTCTTCAAACTCACCTTAAACATTATAGGTCTCCTCAGATTAATCGATATAATATACTTTGGGCCGGGTATTTTTTTCTGGTAAAGGTTGCCGGCCCATACGATCCCTGATCAGTTTGCTTACTTTACTGTCCGGGTCATCAAGATCGCCAAATACCCGCGCATCGGTCGGGCATGTGGCGACGCAGGCCGGATCGAGGCCCCCGTCCACCCGCTCAGAGCAGAAATCGCATTTGGTAAAAGTTCCGCATTCAAAACGGGAATAGCCCTGTTCTTCAAACGGTGTCAGCTTGCCATCTCCGAAAAGGCCATTTGTTATCTGGGTTTCTTCGATTTGCGTGCGCATATCATAGGGGCAGGCCACCGCGCAGGAACCGCAGCCAATACATTTATCCCCGTCTACCATGACAATACCGTCATCCCGGGTCCATGTGGCGCCGCTGGGGCAGACTTTTTCGCAAGGCGCATCCTCGCAATGATTGCAGATCGTCGGCAGATAAGTGCGCGATACATTGGGATATTCGCCGCTTTCCGCACTTAACGTGCGGGTGAAAAACACACCATCCGGCAGAGAGTTTTCCTGTTTGCAGGCCACGGTACAGGCATTGCAGCCGATACAGCGTTTGATATCAAATACCATTCCGTAACGGGTCATTGCATGGCCTTTCCGTCTGAAAAATCATAGAGATTACCCTCGCCTTTCAATTCATCGGGAATAYGGTCAAGTTTTGTCAATTTGACCCGGCAAACGGATTCACACTGGCCACTACAGGCATCGGTATTTTCCAGATCCGCCGGCAGCATGTCATTGAAATGACCGCCGCCGTAAGGCACGCCCGCATTCTGGGACATCATTCGCGACAAAGAATTAGACACGCCAATTGTTTCCGGATGTATGCCTTCGGTCAGGCCGAGCCGGCCATAAATTTTGCCATATGGGGATTCCACCAGCACAAGGTCGCCTTCTGCCAACCCCTTGGCAGCGGCCGTTTTCGTATTTAACTGCAAGGCCGTATGCACCGGATCGCGGTAGACGATATCCTTGATCCRCGGGTTACTCAGGCTTTCGCCAAAGTTGAGCTGAATATCCTTAAAGGTAATGGCATAAAGATCATAATCACCATTATCGCGCAACACAGGTTCCAGCATCGGGGTCGGCAGAGGTTGATAATCCTCCCAATGCCATTCATTGCGGATTGGGACCTCTGCCTCCTCCATGGCTTTTTTCAGACCATCACGCTCACGGACAATATCCTCAATATAAAATAACAGGCGCATGCCATCCCAAGGTTTATACCATTTATCCGGCCTTCGCGGTGTGACCGAATGGCCATGCTCCATATACCAGTCCAGATCCTTTCCGTTCCAATTCAGGCCTTTTCGGCGGGCGATTTCCTTCTCGCCATGCTTCTGATCCAGTTCAAGTTTTAGATTAGGGCTTTCCTCAAAGCCATTGACAATATTAAGAACACTATTCCAAACCTCCAAAACCCCCAGGCCTTCTGAAATATCATTAAAAATATCCTCTTCACTACGGGTATCATAGAGCGGCTCTGTCATGGGTTGGCGCAGGCACATGCCTTCGGTATGGGGCGGCTCTATCATGGTCATATTCCAGCTTTCCAGTGAATCATGACCCGGCAGGATAATATCCGCAAAGCAATTGGTGTCATTGGGGACAATATCAATAGAAACGATGAACCGCATGCTGCGCATAATATCAAACCAGTCCTCACGATTGCCGGGCAGGCTCCAGATCGGGTTGGAATGACAGATCAACATCACATCCGGCGTGAATTCAAGATTGAATTTCTCCGGATTTTTCCAGACCTCAACATTCAGATGGCCGGGATGAACCCCAAGCGGAAAATAGCTCATCAAATCCATATTGTCCGGCGGGAACGAGAAACCGGGATGGGGGCCTAATTGATGAGGGGTGCCGAGCAGCTGGCCGCTGTCCCCTTCGGCCACATGGCCGTTATCTATCTTTTGATCATCCAATGTCGCGCCCACATGACCGCCGGGCACATCAATACTGCCCACCAGCATATTGACCAGCTTGAAAGCGTGATTGGACTGGCTGCTGTATTTATGGGCATGGGCGCCCCGGTAATAATTATATCCAGCAGGACGAAGCGGCAGCGTACGGCCCTCGATGGTAATGTTATTGCCGATTTCAGCGGCTTTGGAAAATTCACGGGCAATGCGGCGAATGGTTTCTGCCGGCACGGTGGTCACCTCAGACATTTGTTCCGGCGTGCAGTCTTTAAGAATATCTTTAAAACGTTGAAAAGATGGTTTGCAGGCCTTGCCTTCCACCTCATATGATCCCTCTAGGGCAAATTCACCAATGGACTTGTCATCATAGAGTTTCGCTTTATTATCCTTGCTGTCCCAGACATAAATCTTGCCGTCCTTGTCACGGATAAAATAACCGTCATCCCCAACCAGATAGGGCGCATTGGTATCCTTTTTCAGGGTTTCATAATCACATAGACCCTCTTCAATCAGAACATGGCACATGCCCAGCGCGAAATGACGATCAGAGGCCGGCTTAATGGGGATCCATTCTTCGGCCTTGGCACCGCCGATGGACAGGCGCGGTTCAATACAGACCACGCGCATATTGCGCTCAACCCGCGCATTGGCCACATGAAAAGCCTGTGCTGCCGTATGAAGGTGAGAGGAAAACCCGTCCCCGCTGCCATTATTAATCCAGTAATTACAGTAGTTAACGTCATTTGCCGCCGCAAAGGTGGAATGAATAAACCCGTTCATCGGATGATAGCCACCGCCGCAAAAACTGCCCGCTGTTGAGAAATAATTGCTGTTGCCCACAACCAAAGGCCAGGCCCAGAGATAAAGTTTTTGAAAATCCGCAATGGAAGGCAGAAGCTTTCTGGGATCCTCATCAACGGACTTCTTCAACTCACGAATGGTGGTTTCCATAGCCTCTTCCCAACTGATCGGCTCCCACATGGGGTCAATGCCCGGCCCCTTTTGCGGGTTGGTACGTTTCAGCGGTGTTTTAAACCGGCTTGGGTCATAATGACGCATAATGGCGGCATTTCCCTTGGGGCAGAGCCGCCCCATATTGGCCGGACTATCAGGATCACCTTCAATTTTATTAATGACCCCCTCATCGGTCACATGGACAATGGTATTACAGGAATGGATGCACATCTTGCACGAGGATTTCTTCCAAGTTCCGGCCTTCATGGAATTCTGAACGGGGGTTTGGTCTGTCATTATGGTCTCCCAATACTTGGTTACATCATCAATTTAAATCTATGCTTTTAATCAGCTTTTTTCTGCGAGGGCTTTCAGGATTTTTTCCGGTGTGATCGGGGCTTCCAATATTTGAATACCGATGGCATTAAAGATGGCGTTGGCCGTCGCCCCAACCGGCGGCACTATTCCCGCCTCCCCCACACCTTTTGCCCCGAACGGGCCAGTCGGATCTGGGTTTTCAACCAAAATATTGGTTATTTTTGGCATATCTGACGGCCCAAGCATTTTATAATCTGTAAAGCTGTTATTCAAACAGATGCCTTTTTCATCATAATAGGTCTCCTCGGTCAGTGCCATGCCAAGCCCCTGCTGCGCGCCGCCGTCCAGCTGTCCTTCGACAATACCGGGATGAATGGCGCGGCCCACATCATGGGCATTGACCAATTCAATGACTTTGACCTCCCCCGTCTCCATATCCACTTCGACCTCAGCGATACTGGCCCCAAAAGGCGGGGCATTATGGGGCGGAAAGAAGCTGGCATAGCCCTGAATCTGGCCCGGCTGACCAATCAATTCACCATTTTCCGGATTCATGAAATTATTAACCCCTTGATCCGCAATGGTCAGGACTGAAATAGATTTATTTGACGCGCCTTTAACATGGATAATTTTATCCTCCATATAAAGATTATCCACCGGCTCGCCCAACTCAAGTGCGGCCCGGTCAAAAATCTGCTTTCGCACATCTTCGCAGGCCTGCTTCACCGCGCCGCCGCCCACATATAGCGTCCGGCTTGCATGGGCGCCAATGTCAAAACCGGCGGCGTCCGTATCGCCTGTGGCTATATGAACATCCGCGTAAGRAAAGCCCAATGTCTCCGCCGCAATCTGCCGCAGCGTGGTGTGAGAGCCCTGCCCCATGTCAGAACAGGCAAGATTGAGGGTCACCGTTGCATCCTGATGAAGCAAAGCATCACAGACCGTATGTTCAAGCAGCATGGGCATGGCCCCGCTGGTATGGTTCATGACCGAAACGCCAATGCCGCGCCTTATTGTGCCGGTTTGGTTTTTATATTTCGCGCGCTTTTCTGTCCAGCCGATGGCCTTGGCGGCCCGGTCCAGACATTCGTCAAGCGCGCAGCTGTTATATGACACGCCCATGCACCAGCCATCATCTCCGATGGTTTTATGCCATTTCTTGCGCCACTCAATAGGATCAACCCCAAGCGCCGCGCATCCCCGGTCAACCATCTGTTCCATGACAAAATTTGTCTGGGGGTTACCATATCCCCTAAAGGCTCCGCAAATGCTTTGATTGGTATAATAAGACTCCCCCCGGTACCGCAAGCTGTCAAATTTATACATGCCGCCCAGCCAGGCCCCTGTTGTAAAGGCCGTGCCAGAAGCATCCACATAATAGGCCCCCTTGTAATTTTCAAATTTGGCGTCACAGGCCACCGGCGTGCCGTCTTTTTTAAAACCCATCTTCATCCAGTATTTACCCGGATGGCGCGAGGGGGACGTGACCCAATCCTCTTCCCGTGTGGAAAGAACCTTAACCGGGCGGCCCGGCACCGCCATGGCAAGGGCGCAGGTTTCCGGCTCCAGCACCATACCAAGCCGCGCGCCAAAACCGCCGCCGATGACGGTCGAGTTTATTTTAACCCGCGTCATGGGCAGTTCAAACAGATTGGCCAGTTTTTTCTGAACCAGTTTTGGCATCTGAGTTGACGTCCAGCAATTCAGGCGTTCCTGATCGTCATATAGGGCAATATAASYSCCCGGYTCCATCTGACATTGCTTYTGYTTKGGCACATARRAAGTGTCYTCMACAATRATGTCRGCCTCWTCAAARCTYTTGTCCACTTCGCCCCAGGCATAGGCATTGTCCGGAAAGGCCATTTCCGGCAATTGAAAAGCAAGATTTCCCGGTTTTTCGGGGCGAAACTGCATCGCATCCGGTTGCTTGGCAGCTTCCGCTGTCAAATAAACCGGAAGCTCTTCATAGCTGACAATGATTTTCTCTGCGGCCCGCTCTGCGGCCTCTTCGGAGGTGGCAATCACGGCGGCAATGGCATCACCGTAATGCTTCACATGGTTCGTAAAGATACTTTGGTCATCAATATCTCCAAGCATGCCGCGCATGTCAGCGGAAACCATCATATCAAGGACAGAGCCATTATATTCCTTTTGCGTGACATCTTTTGGGCCAAGAACCTTAATCACGCCCTTACATTTTGCCGCTTTTGATAAATCAAGCTCCGTTACTCTGGCGTGAGCATAGTCATAGCAGCGTACAATCTTGCCATAAAGCATCCCGGCCATTTGCACATCAGCGGCATAGACAGCGCCGCCCGTCACCTTGGCCCGCACATCAACCCGCTCAACTCTTTTGCCGACAACCCTAAGATCATTCATGATTATTCTCCCATAGCAGATGTGTTTGATCCGGAAATACGCCGGCTTGCATCCTGAACGGCCTCGACAATTTTAGTATATCCTGTACAGCGGCAGATATTTCCCTCGAGACCATGGCGGATTTCAGCTTCTGTTGGTGCCGGATTTTCCTCCAGAAGACTTATGGTTTTCAGMACCATTCCCGGCGTACAAAAACCACACTGAATGGCATCATTTTCAATNANGKCWKYYTRAWCYKKATRYRGMTSGCNNTTGCNSKGCANKYMMTRCCNMTGTNKTRAWTGNATTTTCYATWMATTGTGGCCGCCAGGGTCAAACAGCCGTTGATCGTTGTCATGCCATCAACCAATATTGTACAGGCCCCGCATTCCCCCGTTCCACAGCCATATTTGGTATCAGTATAACCCAAATCATCCCTAAGCGCATCAAGCAGAGTACGGTTGGAGGGCACAAGTAAATCGCGTTCTTCCCCATTGACCGTCAATGTTATGGCATGTTTTTTCATTGGTCATCTCCCTTTGCATTCAGCGCCGCCTCAATAACCCTTTTGACCAGAACACCGGCCACTTTATTGCGATATTCCGCAGAGGATCTCTGGTCATCAATAGGCGCAATTTCGGATATCACGACATTTGATATATCACGCAATAAATCTGGCATAACGGCCGCCCCTTCAAGTATTTTTTCAACTTTGGGCAGACGCAATAACGTGGGGCCAACACAGCCCATGACGACGCGCGCCTTGCGGCAGGTTTCGCCGGTCATTTGCAGGCAAACAGCGGCATTTATTTTGGACAGGTCTTCTGTGGTTCTTGTCATACGGCGAAAAGCTGATTTCTGCCCCTTTTCTGGCGCGGGAACATGCAACGAGACGGCCAGTTCGTCCACACGTCTTGCCGTGACGCCGTAAGAAATCCAGAAATCATCAAGGTCAACATTTCGGAAGCCCTTCGCATTTTTCAAAAGCAAGCTACCGCCAATCGCATAAAGTGCCGCGCTACAATCACCCGCCGGAGAAGCCCTGAGAATATTCCCCAGAACCGTGGCTGTGTTACGTAGCTGCGGCGTGGCAAATACCTTTGCCGCTTGCCATAGCGCCGGATAATGATCTTTTACATCTTGCGATCTCAGGACTTCGGCTATTGTCACCTTGGCCCCGATCGTCAGGCCTTTCGCCGAATCAAAATCCAGTTCATCCAATCCCGGCACAAGGGCAAGCGAGATAACATTATCTATCGCATAATCGAATTTCAGCGCGACCAACAGATCAGTCCCCCCCGCTAGCACCGCCGATTTATCTTTATRGCGGGCCAATAAGGCGATTGTTTCTTCTATTGATTCCGGCAACAACAAGTCAAAATCCCGCATCACGCGACTGCTCATTATAGTCTCCTCCTGCTATTTCCATACAGAATGAACGCAAGTCCCAAGCCGGTCTATTCATATGTTGCGGCAGCTATTTAGATTCTGCGGCGCATTTAAAGGATGGTTTTCACGGCAGACTTTCAGGAATAAGACGAAAAATATCGAAAAGCCGCACAAAATAAACAGCGGCTGCATTATCTGAATAGCTTGCATTGCATAATAGGAAAATACTGAATAAATTCATAATTAAAATACAGCAAAGATATTTACCCAAATCTTACGTAACAGAAAAAATAATAACAATATGGTGGAGACTATCATGGACATAAATTTTACATCGGCTAAAAAAACCAACCTTGCAACATTCCTTACATATGGGACGATACTCTCATCTGTTATGCTTACCGTCCCTATAGGAGCAATGGCTCAGGGCGCCGCGCCTGAAGAAAATAGTACCAGCTGGCTTTTAGAAGAAATTACCGTGACCGCCCGCAAACGTGAAGAAGGCCTGCAAAGCACGCCTATTGCCATTTCAGCCTTTTCAGGGGACAGCCTTGAATATCGCGGCGTCACCAATGTGGGGGAGATTGCCCAATTCACCCCGAATTTGTCTTTCCAGAATAACCCAAGCTTTGGCGGGGCCAGTAATTCAGCAGCCATTTATATACGCGGCGTTGGACAGAAGGAATTTCTGCCAACCGTTGATCCGGGCGTTGGTCTTTATGTGGACGGCGTTTATATTGCCCGTTCCGTGGGCGGTATTCTGGATTTGATTGATGTGGAACGGATTGAGGTTCTGAAAGGGCCGCAAGGCACCCTGTTTGGCCGCAACACCATTGGCGGCGCGATCAGTATTACCACCARGAAACCCCATTCAGAGTTGGATGGGAAAGTTTCCGCAACCTATGGCACCGACGACCGTATTAACCTTACAGGCACGGTGAATCTGCCGATTTCTGATGTTTTCTTCAGCAAATTCTCCGTGGCCTATATGAAACAGGATGGTTATGTTCTGCGCGATGATGGCATTGACCTTGGCGATGATGATACGTTATCAGGCCGCGCCTCTTTCCTCTTGGCACCAAGCGATGATCTTGAGATCAACTTCTCTTTCGAAGGCAGCCGCGACCGCGAAAACGGCCCTGCCATGACACTCATCGGAATCAATCTCGGCAATCCTATTGACCCTGACACACCGCCGATGGCCGTCATCCACAATGTCGGAGCAAATCTGGCCGCGGGCAATGGGCCAATTCCTTGCGCCACCCCGCCGGCCCCGCTTAATTTGGCCGTGCCCGGAYGTTATGACAACCGTTATGTTTATAACGGAGAAGAAAGAAATTCCGGGACAGCACCCGCCTATTCCAACACGGATTTCTGGGCGGCAAACCTGAATATCGACTGGGATATCAATGACAGTATATCCCTTCGTTCAATYACGGCTTACCGGGATTTGAATGCGACTTTTGCCCGTGATGGCGACCACTCCCCTCTGCGTATATCCCAATATGCGGATCTGTTGGAACAGACACAATTCACTCAGGAATTGCAGTTCCTGGGCACCGCCATCGAAGAAAAACTCAACTGGATTATTGGATTATATTATTTCAAGGAAAGCGGTAACAACGTCAATGAACTGGATTTTACCGTATCCCGATTTAGAAGCGGCGGGACATTCGACAACAAAAGCCTCGCGGCATTCGCCCAAGGCACTTATGATGTTACCGATCGCTTTCATGTCACGGCAGGCATACGTTATACTGATGAAACAAAGAAATTCACCCCGGACCAGATCATTCATCAAAATTATTTCGCGGGTTCAGGCCATCCGCAGCTGGACGCCCCCTTCATGCAGGCCGGCGGGCGAATCCTGCCGTTTCTGGAAAAAGAGCTCACCTATGATAATTTTGATCCTTACCTAAATCTTTCTTATGATGTGAATGAGGATCTGATGGTCTATGCCAGCTATTCAGAAGGTTTTAAATCTGGCGGATTTTCCCAGCGCGTCTTCCCGCCAATCATCGCGCCCTTCACCGCGCCGCCCGGAACGCCAGACCTTGACTTGATACCGACTTTCTTGCCTGAATTTGTTCAGGTTTATGAGCTTGGCTTTAAATTTTCCGGCATGGGTGGCAAATTACGCCTGAATGGCGCGGCCTTCTATACCGATTATTCCGATATGCAGGTACAAGTCTTCACCAGCGTGGCGCCAATCACCAAGAATGCCGGCGCGGCCACGATCAAGGGTTTTGAACTTGAAATGCAGGCRACTCCGGCAGAGGGCTGGTTCATTGAGGCCGGACTGGGTTATCTTGATGCGGGCTATGATCAAATTGACTTTGCGACCACATTCGTTGACATCAATAACAATCTTGACCGCGTATCAGAATGGACGCTCAGTGCTGCCGCCTCAAAAGAAATCGCCCTTGGCAACAATGGTACCTTGATTCCGCGCGTTGACTGGTCATATCGGTCTGAATTCGACAATGATGCCTTTAACACGCCGCTCATAAAACAAAGCGGCTATCACTTGATGAATGCCAGCCTGACATGGGAAAACCCGGATGAAAATATTGCCTTGATCGCCGGCGTGAAAAATTTAACTGACGAGAAATACCTGATCACCGGTATCATTGGCGATGCCATGCAGTCCTACGAGGGATTATATGACAGAGGACGGCAATGGTATGTTACGGCACGCTTCAATTTTTAGGCAYTAAAATTTAAGGGAGAAAAATTTGGCCCGCGTAGATCTTATTGATCCAAGAAACAGCMAGGRTGAAGACATTCAGGCGATCTGCGAATGGGTCACGGAAATGGAAGGCAGAGTCCCCAACCATTTTTATATGGAGATGATTTTCCTGAATTTTTCAAAGCCAAGCTCGCTGCCACAAAAATATTGTGGCAGCTGGGCGAATTATCCCTAAGCGAAATTCAACATGTTGGTATTGCCGTCTCAAAGGCTAACAGCTGCTCCTATTGTACCGCCGCCTTTTGCACCATATTGAATTATGGCATGAAAACCGATGAGGATTATACCAAAAGCTTCCTTGAAGATGGCGTGGACATCATTCTTGACGGGCGGCTAAAAGCGATTATCAACTTCGCCCTCAAAGTCAATAAGGACATGCAGGGCATCACAGATGATGACGTGAATAAACTGCGCGATTTCGGCCTGAGTGATAAAGGGATCGTACAATTGGTCAATCTGGTGAGCGACTTTGCCTCCTATAACCGGCTTAATCTGGCCCTTGAAACCGACTATGATTACCGTGATATATGGCGTCAGGTCGGCTTTGACTGGAAGGCTGAATAGAAGAATTATATAMTTCNGMSCCYTGMTATCTTCAAGATTCGYGAAWRGMGAATTTATATGYTATAAGCTATATATGCTGATTGTGAGTATGACATGAATATACCACTTGAAAAATATAGCCTATTTCAGACCACTGATGCCGATGAAGCAAGGGAAATTGTCAGCAAAGTATATTGCGAGCATACCCTTAAACCAAATCAATCAGGCCCCATAGACGCGCGCCATAACCGGGCGCGGCTGTCGGCTGTGTCCATCAATTATATGCAATATGGCACGGACATTAACGTCGAACCCGGATATCTCGGCCGATTTTTCCTGTTTCAGCTACCGGTCGCTGGTGCCGCCCGCATCAGCGCCGATAACAAAAGTTTCTTCACCACTGTCGGTATGTCATCCGCGATAAATCCTACTGAATATACCAAGATGCAATGGAATAAAGACTGCAAAAARCTCATGGTTCAAATTCAGGTCGAGGCTATGGAAACGCGCCTGTCCCGGTTATTGATGCGGCCAATTGATAAGCCGATATTATTTGACMAATGTATCACCGAAGACAATGACCTTGCCCGTGGCTGGTGGCGGCAAGTGAATCATCTGGTTAATGACCTTGATAATGGTATGGATCCCTGGCGAGCCCGTAATATTCTGGATGATATGGAACGTAACCTGCTCACGAACCTGCTTTATTCCTTCAACCATAACTATCTGGATGCGCTGTTAACGCAGGAAACCCAAGTCGCCCCGAAACATATCCGTCTGGCCGAAGATTATATAATAGAACATCTGAGAGACCCCATATCCATTGATGAACTGGTCACTGTGACGGGGGTGAGTCAAAGATCAATCTTTGAAGGTTTTAAAAATTTTCGCGGAACAACACCCATGAAACTTGTGCTCCAGCTTCGCCTTGAAAAGGTCCGAAAGGATTTGCAGAAATTCGGCCCGGACAGGACTGTTACAGAGATTGCGCTGAAATGGGGCTTCAGCCAACTTGGTCGTTTTGCGGTATCCTATAAAAAGGTTTATGGCGAATCTCCATCAGAGACTCTTAAAAAATAAACAGCCATTATCCAGATAATGCACCCCTTGTTTATTTTATGCGTTTTTTTAGGTCAGTTTCCCCTTGAGGCTTACATTATGGTTTTATTTCAACGGGCAATTACCCATTATCAATTCCAGAGCAATGTAACTCAAATATAATGTAACAATGGCCATCTTTCTCATAGCATTATGAATAGAACTGTTTTATATTGCATTTTTATAAGTAATTTAAAGTTAAAAACAATCCAATAATCACTTTCCAAACGATAGAAATATATATTTTTGGATATAGCAAACAAGAAATGCCGGATTTATTCTTTAAATTGTTATGATTTTAAATACGTAAAAAAAGGTTTAGAATATGGACAACGCAACATTAACCAATCTTGCAATTGAACTGGCCACAGGTGCCATTCGGGTCGTGGACCTGACAGTTCCTTTAAGTGAAAATACGCCAATCATTGGATTGCCAGAAGAATTCAAACAGTCCCCCGGCTTCAAAATGGAAAAAATTTCTTATTTTGATGCGGATGGCCCGGCCTGGTATTGGAATAGTTTTTCTTGCGGCGAACATACGGGCACTCATTTTGACGCGCCGGGTCACTGGATCTCGGGGCGGGATTATACCGATGGCTGCACCGATACTATTCCACCTGAAAAATTCATCGCGCCCGCCAATGTTATTGATGTCAGCAAAGAGGCCGCTGCCGATCCCGACTATCTGCTAACCTCTGACAAATTGAAAGAATGGGAAAGTGAAAACGGAAAAATTGAACCCGGCACATGGGTGTTGATGCGTACCGATTGGAGCAAGAGAACCCCGGAAGATTTCCTGAATTATGCCGAAGATGGCCCCCACACCCCCGGGCCATCAGTTGATTGTATTGAATTTCTGACAAAAGAGCGGGATATTTTAGGTTTTGGCGTGGAAACCGTCGGTACTGATGCCGGACAGGCTTTTGCCTTTGACCCGGCTTTTCCGGCTCATCAGCTGATGCACGGCAGCAATAAATTTGGGCTCGCCTCCCTGACTAACCTTGATCAATTACCGCCAAAGGGTGCGATCATTGTAACGCCGCCGCTTAAAATTGAACATGGTTCCGGCAGCCCCCTGCGTGTCATCGCCCTTACCACAAAAGAGCCTCTCCCAATGAATAAGAACCATGGCTGAACGTTCCTTTGCCAAAGAAGTAAAAAAACTTCGTCTTGGGGCGGGGGAGGTTTTTCACGGCGAAGGCATTCTCGCCATTACCAAGGGCCTGCTCCAGTCCGGCGTGGCTTACGTCGGCGGCTATCAGGGTTCCCCCGTATCCCATTTGATGGATGTTCTGGCTGATTCTCAGGAGATTCTATCTGAACTTGACGTCCATTTCGAAGCCAATGGCAGCGAAGCCAGTGCTGCGGCCATGTTGTCCGCCTCCATCAGTTATCCGCTGCGCGCCGCCGTCACTTGGAAATCCACTGTCGGAACAAATGTGGCGTCTGATGCGTTATCGAACCTTGCCTCCGCCGGTGTCATCGGCGGTACCGTGATCATCATTGGCGAAGATTACGGCGAAGGCGCGAGCATTATGCAGGAACGCTCCCACGCCTTTGCCATGAAATCGCAAATATGGCTGATCAACCCGCGCCCAAATCTGCCCGACATGGTTGATATGCTGGAAAAAAGCTTCCAATTATCGGAAGCCAGCAACAGCCCGATATTTTTYCAGATGCGWATCCGCGCCTGYCATTTACATGGCCAGTTCATCGCCAARGAYAATATCAAACCAAAATTYACCCTGCGGGATGCTCTGGATAATCCCAACCGCGAGGCAGACAARATTATCCTGCCGCCATTTACGTTCCTTCATGAAAAGCAAAAACAGGAATTACGCTGGCCTGCGGCGGTTAAATTCATCACTGAACATAATTTAAATGAAATTATTGATGACCCAAAAAATGATATCGGTATTATTTTAGAGGGCGGCCTCTATAACGTTGTGATCAGGTCTTTGCAAATGTTGGGGCTTGCCACCAGTATGGGGGAAAGTAAAATCCCGCTTTATGTCATGAATGTGACCTATCCCCTGGTGGATAGTGAATTGATAAAATTCGCCAAAGACAAAAAAGCCGTCTTGATGGTCGAAGAAGGCCAGCCCAATTACATTGAGCAATCTTTAAATAAAATCTTCAATGACGCAAGGCTCACCTGTAAAATTTCGGGCAAAGACCTTCTGCCAGCCTTCGGGGAATATAACGGACAAGTGACCAAGGATGGCATAAAAGGCTTTATCACCAAATATAATCCGGCATTACTTGATCAGGATGAGCAAGGGGCTTCCGTGGTCTCTTTATCGGCCATATCCGCAAGTGAATTAGATACCGCAATTCCTGCGCGCCCGCCGGGGTTATGTACAGGCTGCCCGGAAAGACCCTTTTTCGCAGCCCTGAAAATGCTGGAAAAAGACTATGGCGAGATACATATTTCAGCAGATATTGGCTGCAATTCTTTTGGCACCCTGCCCCCGTTCCAGATTGGCAATACGATCATGGGATATGGCCTTGGCGCAGCCAGTTCATCGGCCTTTAGTTCGGTCAAGGGCAAGCGGGCCATATCCATCATGGGGGACGGCGGTTTTTGGCACAATGGGCTGACCAGCGGTATTGCCAGTGCGGTCTTTAATAACAGCGATAATGTCTTTATCATTGTCGATAATGGTTACGCCGCCGCGACGGGCGGGCAATATATCCCGTCATCTGCGAAAACATTAAAGGAAGACGAGCGCAAAGCCCGCATACAGGACGCGGTTCAAGGCGTCGGGGTCAAATGGGTTCGCACCATAAATTCCTATGATATTTCTGATGTGAAAACATTGGTTCAGGAGGCGATGACAACAGATTTCCTTGGCCCCAAAATAATCGTGGTTGAGGGCGAATGTATGCTCAACAGGCAGCGCCGGGAAAAACCCGTCATTGCCCGAAATATTAAAGCCGGCAACCGCGAAATAAAACAGCGCTTTTATGTGGAAAGCGAAACCTGCAGCGGCGACCATGCCTGTATTCGCCTGTCCGGCTGTCCATCCCTGACCATCAAACCCAATCCTGATATTTTACGCGAAGATCCGGTGGCCTATGTGGATAACAGCTGCGTTGGCTGCGGTGTCTGCGGCGAGAATGTCCATTCTGCGGTTTTATGCCCGTCCTTTTCCAGAGCCGACCTGATTTTTAACCCTACAGTCTGGGATCGTTTCAAACATTATTTGCGCCAGACGATCATTAGCTTCCTGCAAAAACGCCGCGATCGTAAGCGGGCAAAGGTAATATTATGAGCGGCCAGATGGAACGCCCCGTAACCATTGTTATATCAGCTCTTGGCGGTCAGGGCGGCGGCGTTTTGACCAACTGGCTGGTCACTTTGGCGGAGAAATGTGACTATTTCGCGCAATCCACCTCCGTTCCCGGCGTGGCGCAGCGCACGGGGGCGACCATTTATTATCTTGAGATATTTCCAAAATCATCGGTAGTGGATAAGACTATACCGCCTGTGATGGCATTAATGCCCACGGCAGGCGATGTGGATCTTGTGGTGGCGGCAGAATTAATGGAAGCCGGCCGCGCTGTACAAAGACAGTTTGTCACCCCAGATAAAACCACCCTTATCACCTCTAGCCACCGCGTATATGCCATATCTGAGAAGATGGCCATGGGGGATGGAATAGGCGATTCCGAAACGGTAATCAGGGCGGCCCATGAAGCGGCTAAAAATTTCATTGCCTTTGATATGGAAAAACTGGCCGGTGAAATGAGTTGTGTGATCAGTTCAATCCTTTTTGGCGCGATCGCGGCCTCTGGAACATTACCTTTTTCCCGGGAAAATTTCGAAGATGCCATTAGAACCGAAGGCAAAATGGTTGAAGCAAATCTGCGCGGATTTGACGCAGGATTTCGGGCCGCAGAGAATGCAACAGACAAAATACCGCTGGATGAAGCCTCAAATATTACAGCGTCTATGATCACAGGCAAGGCAAATTCTCCCCGGGCCGAGCTTTTGATCAAAAGAATTAACGCCCTGCCCGCAGCCGCCAGAGAATTTGCTTACGCCGGCGCACAAAAGCTTTTGAATTATCAAGACCTTGACTATGCCGATGAATATTTAAGCCTATTGGAAGGCTTTGCGGCAAAGGATAAAGCCCCCTTTGATATTACCCGGGAATTAGCCCGCTATCTGGCGCTCTGGATGGCTTTCGATGATACGATCAAGGTGGCGGATATCAAAACGCGAACCGAAAGAGTCGAAAAATACCGCGCCGAGGTTAAGGCGGCAGAGGGTCAAATCGTGCATATGGTAGAATTTATGCATCCCCGAATAGAAGAAATCATAGGGACCATGCCACGGATCATGGCGAATATGGTTGAAAAGTCCTCATTACTCACATGGTTTTTTAAAAAATTTACGGGGCCGAGGCTATTGGATACTACTAAAGTATCCTCTTTTCTAATGCTTTACTTCATCGCATCCTTAAGGCCCATACGCCGTCAAACGGAACGTTTCCATCAGGAATTTATCCATATTACAAAATGGCTGAATTATATTTCTGATGTCATGACACAAGACTATGATCTGGCCGTGGAAATCATCCGGTGCCAAAGATTGATCAAAGGCTACGGCGAAACACATGAGCGGGGATTAAATAATTTTACRCGTATCATGTCAGCCATTGAACAGGACAATGTCAAAGCTCATAGGGTGGCTGAATTCAGGGTAGCAGCCCTTGCCGATGAGGCGGGTAAAAGCCTTGAAAATGAACTGAACAAGACCCGTTCATAACGTCCCTGCCGTTCTTATTTAATATCTTTCGCCACCAGATAACCCGATGTCCCCGCCAAACCCGGGCCCGGATGGGTTGAGGCCCCAATATGATAGAGGGATTTTACTGGGGTTGAATGATTTTTTGTGGATTTGAGGGGCCGCCACAGCATGAATTGTTCTATACCGCAGGAGCCGGAATAAGGATCGCCCTTGACCAGATTTTTATTTTGCTTTTCCAGATCACGGGGGCTGAGTATGGCGCGGCCCAATATCTGCTTTTTCAGATTGGGAATATGTTCGCATAATCGGTCGATGATACGATCTGCATAGGCATTTGCCGTTTTCTCATCCCATAAACCATCCTCGGGAATTTTTATAATATTGGCGGCATCCCCTTTAATATGAAAAGGCAATTCCTGTAATTGAAGCCAAAGAATTGATTTTCCCTCCGGCGCGCGGCTGGGGTCAAGCACCGTTGGCTGCGCGACAACCACCGTGGCTCTTTCCGGCAGAAAACCGCGCTCCGCTTCATTAATGGCCTTGGAAATGCTATCCACGCCCGAGGTCAGGTGAATCATGGCCACATCATTTAACGCCTTGTCTTTCCATTCCACATCACCGTCAATCGCCAGATGARTTTGCATATCCCCATTACCATAACGATAGTTTCCTGCTTCTTTTGTGACATTGTCAGCAACATCAGCATTGGTCAGCAATTCACCATATAACTGGGTTGGCGTTACATTACATATGATGGCTTTGCGCGCCTCATAAATATCCCCTGTTTTCGTCTTCACAGCCACCGCCCTGCCGTCTTCTACAATAACGTCACGCACATCTTGCTCTGTAAAAAATACGCCGCCATTTTCCTCAATCAGCGATCGGAATGCCTTGACAAGATTAGCACTCCCTCCCTTCACAACAGGCATTCCTGCGGCCTCTAATGTAAAAAATATCAATTTTCCCATAAGCCCCGACAGCGGGCTGCTGGGAGAAAGGCCGGTATGAAGTATCCACGGGGCGATACAGGCTTTAAGCGCTTCACTTTCAAAACTGTTTTCCAGCCAGTTTTTGCAATTGTCCAGAGACATCCCAAAAAAAGCRGACATTTTTTGAATGCCCCGTGACCAGACTGATTTTGCCAAAAGCCTTAAAACCCCGAACGACCATAAATCAGACCCTAAAAGCCCGAAGATAATATCGGTGTTCTGTTCAATATCTGCCATAGACCGCCCATAGGCCGCGCCATCCCCCTCGCCCATTGCAGCAACATTATCCTCGCGCGATGTTGTGAGAATGAAATGACGACCATCCGGCAGAACGGCCGCTGTCGGCTTGTCCGTATTGACATATTCCAGTCCATGCTTATGCAACAATTCCCCGATCTCGCCATAAGCAGGAGAAGTGACAAAAAGAGGGTGGAAGCCTGAAAAAACATCATGCTTAAAACCCGCAAGCGTAAGCTCATTGGTCTTTATACAGCCGCCGATCCAGTCATTGCGCTCCARAATACAGRYTTTTTGGCCCTTRAGRGATAATAGCGCCGCCGCCACCAAAGAATTTATRCCGCTGCCGACAATRATAACGTCATATTTTTTGCCCTTATCATTCGTTCCCTGAATTGCTTGTCCCATGAGTATAGTTTTCTTTCTTTTAAATGGTTTATATACTTAACTTTACGTCAATTCGGCCTTTATTTTCTCTTCTCATTTTTGCTTATCAAATCAATTGTGCAGCTTTTGTATAGTGGCCGCAGTAACGGGATAACCATCCTTACAATTTGGGGGAATAATATTTAACATGTAAAATATTTAATGGTATACTGACTTAAAATATAAAAATATGGGTAAGAAAAAATTTGGGAAAAAATCAGGGAAAAGAAATATGGTCAATAAACCTCTCCAAAAATTCCGCCTGTTTCACACATTTGAGGCTGACGAGGCTCAGGAAATTGTCAGCAATGTCTATTGTGATCATAAGCTTACGCCCGCACGCAGAGGCAATGTGGATGCCATGCATAACAGAGCGAAACTATCCGCTGTTGCCTTAAATTATATGGAATATGGCTCAGAGGTAACCGTAGAGCCCGGGTATCTTGAACGTTTCTTCCTTTTTCAATTGCCTTTGGATGGCTCAGCCCGGATTTGCATCAATAACGACGAATTTAATTCTTGCTCTGCCGTATCTTCCGCGATCAATCCGTCGGAATATACCCGTATGCGCTGGAGCGGGGATTGCAAAAAACTACTGGTACAGGTAAAGCGCGAGGCTTTGGAAGAAAGGCTTTCCCGGCTTTTAATGCAGCCCATTGACAAACCAATTCTTTTTAACCACGAAATAGAACCAAAGAAAAGCCCCCATGCCAAAGGCTGGTGGCGTCAGATATGGTTTCTGATTAATGAGCTGGATCAGGGCCTTAATCCCTGGAGATCACAATTTCTGCTCGAAGATCTTGAAAGAAACCTGCTAACCAGCCTATTGTTTTCCTTTAGCCATAATTATCAGGATCAGCTTATCTCACGGGAAACAACCGCCGCGCCAAAACATATAAAACAGGCCGAAGATTATATTATTGCCCATCTGAAAGAGCATATTTCCATTGACAATCTTGTGGAAGTCACCGGCGTTAGTCCGCGCTCCATCTACAATGGGTTCAATAGCTTTCGCGGCACAACACCTTTGAAATTCATACAGGAACGGCGCCTTGAAAAAGTACGCGAGGATTTATTGAAGCGGGGTTCTGGAAAAAGCGTCACGACAATCGCCACCCGCTGGGGCTTCAATCAGCTTGGTCGTTTCTCCGTAACCTACAAGAAAATTTACGGCGAAAGCCCCTCTGAAACATTGAGAAATCATTCCCACTGAAAACCAGATAATCTCAATCATGCCCATATTGTATAAGCCTTGCGTTCACTGAATAGCCTTCAGCCRCRCGARTTGCTTCACTGTTCCCCAAGATAAATTTACTTTGGAAAACAAGCATAGGGAATTTTTTCATGAAGGGCTTAAAAGATAAAGTGGCCATCATAACCGGCAGCGCCACAAGCATCGGTGCCTCTGTTGCAACGGCTTTTATTGACATCGGKGCCAAAGTTGTCATCGCAGACATCGCAGAAGACGCCGGARCCAARCTCGCKRRTCAACTGGGMGAAAATGCTGYCTTCATACGCACGGACGTCAGAAGCGACGATGATCTGAAAGCCGCCGTGAATCTGGCCATCTCTGAATGGGGGCAGATTGACTTTATCGTCAATACGGCCTGCACATATCTGGACAATGCCATGGATTCAACGCGGGAAGAATTTCTCGAAGCCTTGAATGTCAATGCCGCCGGCGGATTTATGCTTGTGCAATTTGCCCGTCCTCACCTTAAAGCCACGAAAGGCGCTGTTGTCAATTTTGGCAGCATAAGCGCCAAGGTTGCCCAGCCGGGAAGATGCCTGTACCCCATGACAAAAGGCGCCATTCACCAGCTTACCCGCAATGAGGCACTGCTTCTGGCAGAGGATGGCATTCGCGTGAATACGGTTTCCCCCGGCTGGACATGGTGTGCCATCATGGATGAGGTAAGCGGCGGTGACCGTAAAAAAACCGATAATGTCGCAGCCCCCTTTCATATGAAAGGCCGGGTCGGCGATCCAAAGGAAATTGCGGAGGCTGTGCTTTTCCTCTGCTCTGACCATGCAAGTTTCATCACGGGCACGGATTTACCCGTTGACGGCGGCTATACCGCCCTTGGCCCCGAACAACAAACAGATGCCCTTGGCAATTTAGCAAACTAGGAGTTTTTTATGCGTAAAATTACAATAATCGGTGCGGGACAATCCGGACTTTTAATGGGCATAGGCCTCAGGAAAAAAGGTTACGACGTGACCATCATCACCAATAGAACCGGTGATGAAATATATAATGGCGGCATTCTTTCCTCTCAGGCSATGTTCGGGGCGGCGCTRKWKWTRSWRMKSRMTTYSKKYRSYKWKWKCKSGGARGASSAATSCSMMASRMTRSACSRTRYSYYKMTYRMRGTKGMGTSSSCSGMKSKGVYRWAGGCTATTGACTGGGCGGCGCGCTTAACAACCGGCCACGCCAATTCCGTAGACCAAAGGGTAAAAATGCCCGTATGGATGAATGAATTTGAGCGGCTTGGCGGGAAACTTGTCATTGATGAAGTGACAATTGATAGTCTGGAGATAATCGCGGCAGAATGTGATCTGGTTATGGTCGCTTCGGGAAAGGGTGATATTGGCAGGATGTTTGAAAGAGATGCTGAAAAAAGCGCCTTTGACAAACCCATGCGCGCCCTTGGCCTAACCTACGTTAAGAACATGACAGCACGGCCAGAATATAGCGCCGTCGGTTTCAATATTATCCCGGGCGTTGGCGWATATTTCAGCTTTCCCGCCCTCACCACAAGCGGCCCATGCGACATCATGGTTTTTGAAGGTATTCCGGGCGGGGAAATGGATTGCTGGGGCGGGGTTTCCTCTCCCGAGCAACATCTGGAGATGAGCAAAAATATTCTTGAAAAGCATCTGCCATGGGAAGCCGAGCGCTGCACGGAAATTGAATTGACCGATGACAATGGCATATTGGCCGGAAGATTTCCGCCCACCATACGCAAACCCGTTGGCCGGCTTCCTTCCGGACAAATTATTCTTGGCATTGCCGACAGTATCTGTCTCAATGACCCCATCACCGGGCAAGGATCAAACAATGCGACAAAATCTACAAAAATATATTTTGACAGCATTATAAATCACGCCGACAAGGATTTTGACGAAGCATGGATGCAGAAAACTTTCGATGAATTCTGGGCCTATGCAAAATATGTCGTGGAATGGACCAATGCCTTTCTGTTACCGCCCCAGCATCACGTTTTACAAATATTGGGGGCCGCCGGACAACATCCTGAAACAGCACAAAAAATAGCCGATGGTTTCAATGATCCCCGTAATTTTTTCCCCTGGTTCATGGACGCGGACGCGGCATCAGAATATTTAAAAAATATAGCCAAACCGTAACGACAAGGCAGATTTGTGCAAAAAAATGAAGCAGATATGCMRKMAGWYWWSMRWSMAKMYMTGCNNMRCATTRMYTMWWYGNKTKWGCATCATCACGGCAGAATGTGATGGCATACCGCTGGGCATGACGGCCACCTCTGTCACCTGCGTGAGCTTTGAGCCAGTTTCCATGCTGGTTTGCGTCCATCAAAACTCTAAATTCTATGAGGTAATGTCAAACAGTGAAAAATTTTGCATCAATATTTTACATCATAGTCAGCAGTCAATTTCCAATGATTTCAGCAATCCGGGGAAGGGTAACAATCAATTCACCCATAAGGACTGGGTGACAAAGGACGGCCCGGCCCATCTTGAAAATGCGCAGGCAAATCTGTTTGCCAGATTGGAAAAAACAGTCACATTTGGCACACATGGCATATTTATGGGTATTGTAACCGACCTGCGATATATTGATGACATCGCCCCCCTGCTCTATGCAAATGGCGCCTATGCCAAAACCACGCCCGTAATTTAAGCAAAAAATATTCATATTTTAAATAAGAAAAGCCTGCTAATCCCCTGAAAATAAATTGGATTAGCAGGCTTTAATTTGGTCGGAATGACAGGATTTGAACCTGCGACCCCTTCACCCCCAG
>NVVM01000037.1 GCA_002402225.1 Alphaproteobacteria bacterium | reverse complement strand
AAAAATCCCGTTTTATGGGGGTTGAGTTACCCTCCAAAACCCTTGGCGTTATCGGTTGCGGTAATATTGGGGCCATTGCCGCAGAACGCGCCCTGGGCCTGAAAATGAAGGTCATTGCCTTTGATCCTTATTTATCTGTGGAGCGGGCCGAAGAATTGGGTGTTGAGAAGGTAGAGCTGGATGAATTACTGGAACGAGCTGATTTCATTACGCTTCATACGCCGCTCACGGACACAACGCGGGGTATCTTGAATGCGGAAGCTTTTGCAAAAATGAAAGACGGCGTGCGAATCGTTAACTGCGCGCGCGGGGGGCTTATTGACGAGGAAGCCTTGCTTGTCGCCCTTGATAGCGGCAAGGTTGCCGGGGCGGCGCTTGATGTCTTTGCCGAGGAGCCGGCAAAAGAAAATATTCTTTTTGGTCATGAGAATGTTGTGGTAACGCCCCATCTTGGCGCGTCCACATCCGAAGCCCAAGTGAATGTTGCGGTTCAGGTGGCAGAACAGATGGCCGATTATCTGCTGGATGGCGCGGTGACCAATGCCTTGAATATGCCGTCGGTGACTGCGGAAGAATCCGTACGCCTAAGCCCTTATATGTCACTGGCCAAGCAATTGGGCAGTTTCGCGGGGCAATTGACAGAGCATGCCCTGAAAACCATTCAAATTGAATATCAGGGGGATGTGACAGAACTTAACACGCGGCCTCTGACCGCGATTGTGGTTCAGGGGTTGCTTCAGCCCTTGATGGATTGCGTTAATATGGTCAATGCTCTGGCCGTTGCCAAGGAGCGGGATATCGATATCATTGAAACCCGCCATGATGCAGAAGGGGACTATAATACCTTTATCAAGGTTACGGTCACTACAGAACATCAAACGCGCTGCGTTGCGGGGACGTTGTTTGCGGATAAACGTCCGCGTATCGTCAGCATTAAAGATATTGCCCTTGAGACTGAGTTGACCCCGAATATGCTTTATGTTTCGAATGAAGATTTGCCGGGATTTATCGGCGCGCTGGGTACGACGCTGGGCCGCGCGGGATTGAATATTGCCACATTCAGTCTGGGCCGGGCTGAAGAGGGGGGTGAGGCCATTGCGCTGGTTGCCATTGACGCGCAGGCTGATGCGGAAACCCTGTCTGCCGTGGAAAGCCTGCCGCATGTTAAGCAGGTAAAGGCATTGACCTTTTAATATGTTCCCGGAATAAAAATATTAAGAGGCCATGAGTTTTAATGGTCTCTTTTTTTTGTCTATCGGTATTTGTCTCAATTGACTGGATAGAAGAGCTGGGATATAAGCACGGCGGCGATATAAACAATACGCAAATGGACGCGATATGCCCAGACCGGAAGATGAACCAAACGAGACAGCTCTCCTGCCGGAAGGGCTGCATGATACCTTGGCAAATGACGCGGAATATCAAGCCGATATTGTCGAGAAATTACGCCAGTGTTTTGCCAGTTATGGGTATGAACGCGTGGTGCCGCCGTTGCTTGAATTCGAGGAAAGCCTGCTTTGCGGGCCCGGTAAAGCCCAATCCAGAAATATGTTTCGGGTGATGGATCCGGTCAGCATGCGCATGATGGCCGTGCGCAACGATATGACGGGGCAGGTGGCACGGATTGCCCGCACGCGCTTGCAAAATTCCCCGCGACCCTTGCGGCTGAGCTATTCCGGAACTGTTCTGAGGGTGGGCGGCAGCCAGTTGCGCCCTGAGCGTGAATTTCAGCAGGCGGGAATTGAACTGATCGGCAGCGATAGCGGCGAAGCTTATGTGGAGATCATATTGCTTGCCCGGGATGTCCTTGGCACCGTCGGCATTAAAAATGCAAGCATTGATCTGACCATGCCTTTGCTTGTGCCGGCCATCTGCCGGGGACTTCGCCTTGATGATAAAACATCAAAGGCCGTGCGCCATGCGCTGAATGCCAAAGATATTGGTGAATTAGACCAGTTGGATGGTGATATTGGGGTAATCAGCCGTCAATTGCTCTTGGCTTCTGGCGCAGCTGACAAGGCAATGGCCATAATGGGCAAACTGTCATTACCGGCAGAGGCACAGGAAATATGCGATGAATTAAAAGAAGTTCTGGCCCGTCTGAAGGCTGTGGCGCCGGAACTTAATGTGACGGTTGACCCCGGTGAATATAGCGGATTTGAATTTCAGACCGGTATTGGATTTTCGCTTTTTGTCAAAGGTGTGCGCGGTGAACTCGGTCGGGGGGGGCGTTATCTGGTAGAGGGCAAAGAACCAGAATCAAAAAGTGAGCCGGCAACAGGCTTTTCACTCTATCTGGACAGTTTAATGCGGGCCGTGCCCGTGATGACAGAAATTAAATATATCTATTGCCCTTATAATATGACTATGTCGGACGTGAATAAAATTCGCCTTGAAGGATATCGCACCATATGTGGTCTTGAGCCGGCAAAGAATGATACGGCGGAAGCCAAAAGATTGAATTGTCAGTATATCTGGCAGAATGATAAAGTGATTAAGATTTAACACGATAGTTTTTGAAAGGGCGATAGTGTGGCAAATGTGGTCGTAGTCGGCTCCCAGTGGGGCGACGAAGGTAAAGGGAAAATTGTAGATTGGCTGTCTGAACGTGCCGATGTGGTGGTGCGGTTTCAGGGCGGACATAACGCGGGCCATACCCTCGTTATCGACGGGAAAGTCTATAAATTAAGCCTGCTGCCGTCCGGTATTGTGCGCGGCGGAAAATATTCTGTTATTGGTAACGGTGTTGTGGTTGATCCATGGGCATTGCTCAAGGAGATTGATCTTTTAAAATCACAGGGTGTTGAGGTTAATTCAGATAACCTGATGGTCGCGGAAAATTGCGCGTTGATATTGCCCTTGCACGGTGCCCTTGACGGCATCCGCGAAGATGCGGCAAATGTATGCACAAAGGGCGGCCCAAAAATTGGCACGACCCGCCGGGGTATTGGCCCGGCTTATGAAGATAAAATTGCCCGAAGGGCGCTCAGGGCCTGTGATCTTCGATCTGATAGGGCAATTGAAAACCGGGTTGATGTATTGCTTGGCCATCATAATGCCTTGCGGCGCGGTCTTGGGGTTGCGGAAATTGACCGGGACGAGATGATAGCTGAAATCAAGGAAATCGCCCCGAAAATTAYSCCKTWYCTKGGSGMWAGCTGGCGSGTTCTGGATRAAATGCGYCATGASCGTAAACGYATCYTGTTTGARGGYGCGCAGGGMATYATGCTGGAYRTKGAYCATGGSACYTATCCYTWYGTSACMTCSTCMAAYACSATYKCSKCSCARGMKGCTGGCGGCAGYGGRRYCGGGGCCAGAACGCTTGATTATGTGCTGGGCATTACCAAGGCCTATACCACGCGTGTGGGTGAAGGGCCGTTTCCGACAGAATTGTCAGACGATGTTGGTCAGGGACTGGGCGAGCGCGGTCATGAGTTTGGCACTGTTACAGGGCGCCGCCGCAGATGCGGTTATTTTGATGCCGTGATGGTGCGTCAGGCCACCAAAATTGGCGGCATCACAGGGATCGCGCTGACCAAACTTGATGTTCTGGATGGTATGGATGAATTGAAAGTTTGCGTGGCTTATGATCTGGATGGCACGCAGATTAATCATTTTCCGGCATCGACCGAGGAACAGGCGAAGGTTACGCCGATTTATGAGACTTTGGAAGGCTGGACTGATAGCACACGCGGCGCGCGAAGCTGGGTCGACCTGCCCGCCACAGCGATCAAATATATCCGCAGGATAGAGGAATTGATCGAAACGCCGGTGGCTTTACTGTCCACCAGTCCTGAACGGGAAGACACCATTCTGGTGCATGACCCGTTCGAGGATTGATGTTTTTTTAAAATGCCCTATGACGGGGGAAAATGGAAAACATTCAGTTTGTTGCCCTCAGGATCCCGGAAATAGCCGGCATAAAATTTTTCGTCATATTCAGGACGCGGGCCGACAGGTCCTTCGCAGGTTGCTCCCAGTTCAAGGGCAAGGGTATGAATTTTATCGACCATTTCATGACTTGGGGCAAATAATGCCATCATGGTGCCATTGCCCACCGTAGCAGGATTGCCGTCATGGGGTTTGCTGATGCTGAAACTTGTGGCCCCGTCTTCGCCGCCCCACACGATGAAATTGTCGTGTTCCATCGTTCTTTTTACGCCGAGCTCAGCCAGAAGAGCGTCATAGAATTTCGCCGACTTGTCAATATCATTGGTGCCGACCATTACATATCCGAGCATATTTTTTTCCTTTTGATTATTTTTTTGTTCTCTATATGTTCTATGGTATAGAATAAGGATCGTCAAGAAAAATAATCTTTTCTCATATTATTGGTTCACAGGATAAATAAAATTGTYTATAAGGGCKGRTAATTGAAAYATTATRCCAAGAAYAGKCGCAAGATTAGACATGAAACAAACARAYATKACATCARWACCGATGATGGTCGCAGGMAAATCAATTGCCCTGCTGCGTTTGTTGCCGCTTGCCGCCTTCCTTCTGCTCTCACTCCTGCCGGGTCGACTTAGCCGCCCCTGACGTTTTGGAATTTTAAAGCCATTTTTGGCGGACGTTCAGGGGAGATAGAGAAAGATCATTCCCCAAGCGGGAAATTCATTCATTACAGTTAAAATTAAGGCTAAGAAATGACCATAGATAAAAACAGGGTTATCATATTTGATACCACATTACGTGACGGGGAACAGTCGCCGGGCTGTTCCATGACGTTGAGCGAGAAATTGCGGGTGGCGCAGGCGCTCGAAAATTTGGGTGTGGACGTTATCGAGGCGGGGTTTGCCATTGCCTCCAACGGCGATTTTGAGGCCATCAGCCAAGTGGCGGCGATGTTGAAAGAAACCATTGTCTGTTCGCTGGCCCGTGCATCCCGTAAGGACATCGATCGGGCGGCACAGGCCCTTAAAAAGGCCGTTCGCCCCCGTATTCATACTTTCATTTCCACCAGTCCGCTGCATATGGAGCATAAGCTGAATATGACGCCGGATGARGTGRTYGRSCGSATTRYYGACAGTGTCAGYTATGCCMGMAACCTGTGTGATGATGTGGAATGGTCTTGCGAAGATGGCACGAGAACCGAAGAAGATTTTCTGTATCGCACCATCGAGGTCGCGATCAAGGCCGGAGCCACGACCATCAATGTGCCGGATACCGTAGGCTATACCACGCCCGATGAATATCGTATCATGATGCGGAAAATTATCGAAAATGTTCCCAATTCTGATAAGGCAATTTTTTCGACTCATTGTCATAATGATCTGGGCCTGGCCGTATCAAATTCCATTGCGGCGGTTCAGGGCGGGGCGCGTCAGGTGGAATGCACCATAAACGGTATTGGCGAGCGGGCCGGCAATGCCGCGCTCGAAGAAATCGTCATGGCCTTTCGCACCCGCCCGGATGCCATGCCTTTTCATACCGGTATTATCACCGAGAATATCATGAAAACATCCAAGCTGGTATCTTCGGTAACGGGCCTTGATGTGCAGAATAACAAGGCCATTGTCGGGGCCAATGCCTTTGCTCATGAAAGCGGAATTCATCAGGACGGTATGCTTAAAAATGCGGGCACCTATGAAATTATGACCCCTGAGTCCATTGGCTTGAAAAAATCTGAACTGGTGATGGGCAAACATTCAGGCCGCCATGCTTTTCGGGAAAAGCTAAAAGATCTGGGCTATGAACTGGGGGGCAATGAATTTCTCAGCGCTTTCACCCGTTTCAAGGATCTGGCCGATGTGAAAAAGACCCTTTATGATGATGATATCATTGCGATTGTTGACGAAAATATGCGTGATAATGATCATATAAAATTGATGAACTGGTCTTTCATCTGTGATAGCTGGCAACCGAGCAGCGCGACGTTCGGCATGGAAGTGGATGGAGATAAAATCACCGTTACAAGCGAAGGTAACGGGCCGGTTGATGCCTCTTTCAAGGCCTTGCGCGGCCTGACAGATGGCGTGCCGACGCTGGAGTTATATCAGGTTCATGCGGTAACGCGCGGCACCGATGCGCAGGCGGAAGTCACCGTTCGGCTGGAAGAGGATGGCAAGACGGTTAATGGCCACGGCGCGCATGTGGATACTCTGGTGGCCTCTGCCAAGGCCTATATCAACGCCCTGAATAAACTGAAGATAAAGCGGGAAAAAACGGCTCCGGCGGCCCTGTCTGACTGATTATTCCTGCGCGAAATTTTAAGCAGCTCCGTTCTTTTCGGGGCTGCTTTTCTGATGCTCCCAGCGAATGGCTTTATGGTTAAAGCCTTTTTCTATTGTGGGCTTAACTACAGAAAAATATGGCGACAGGTCAAAATCTCTGGGGGTGAACAGGCTGTGGTGGCGGATGTGATATATTTCTCTTTCAACATATTTATGTTGGCAGGTCTCAATAGATTCCTTGGTAATCTCCGGCAAAATAGGGTAATTGATTGACTGAAAAGCCTGAGCAATAAGCGTTGAGCATATGGCGCGTGTCGGATCGCCGCTGCCAAGGGCCAGCATACGCCGGCGCACAAAAATTGGCACGGGGGGATAGGGGAATAGATAACGGCCAAGGTCGATAATATTCTTCATGTCATATTGATGGCCAATACGGCTGATCGCATAGTCAATAAGCTGTGTTATTTCCCCTTTATCCAGACCTGTCGGGCGGCAAATACGGGTATTATAATATTTATATTTGCTCAATGGCACGGCTTTGACGCCGCCGTCAGCTTCGGCTTCGATCAGGTTAAGAGGCGCGCCATCATGATGGCTGGCCCGATCCCCAATATATAACGTGGCATGAGACCAGGTGGATTGGGTCAGGAATTTGATGATGCTGCTGACCCGCTGGTTTCCTTCGACCAAAAGAACATCGCCCGGTTCAAGGTAGGTTTCAAGGATTTCCGGGCTTGTCACGGAAAAACTTTCATATTTCCAAACAGGTTTATGTAAATACCGGATGATATAGTTTGATATCTTTTCACGAAGCCATGTGAACATATTGAGCCTTTATTTTTACTTGATGAATAATAATAGTGGAAAAAACGGTAAATGCTTCAGTTTCTCCACAAAAAAATTGCTTTCACAATGCTATGTTAATAGAAACAATATATAAGTAGCAAGAATCAGGGTTAATGACCCCATATAAATCATGTTAAGAAGTTAGAAATAGGCGATCACATATGTTAGAAAAGCTTTTGGGGATGTTCTCATCCGATATGGCAATTGATCTGGGAACAGCGAATACCCTTGTTTATGTAAAGGGACGCGGCATTGTTCTGAATGAACCTTCGGTGGTGGCCATTAAGAATAAAAGCGGGGTCAAATCAGTTATCGCTGTGGGTGAGGCGGCAAAAATGATGCTGGGCCGCACACCGGGTGATATTGAAGCCATTCGTCCTTTACGGGACGGCGTTATTGCTGATTTCGAAGTGGCAGAGGCCATGATCAAAGACTTTATCCGTAAAGTCCATAACCGCAGCATGTTTGCCAGCCCGCATATCGTTATTTGCGTGCCTTCCGGATCGACGCCCGTGGAACGTAAAGCCATTCGGGACAGCGCCCTTGAAGCGGGGGCGCGGCGTGTGTCTCTTATTGAAGAACCAATGGCTGCGGCCATCGGCGCGGGACTGCCCGTGACAGAACCAACAGGTTCCATGATTGTTGATATTGGCGGCGGCACCAGCGAGGTTGCGGTGATTTCCCTTGGGGGTATTGTTTATGCCGCATCTGTTCGGGTCGGCGGCGATAAAATGGATGAGGCGATTATTTCTTATATTCGCCGCAACCATAATCTTTTGATTGGGGAGGCAAGTGCCGAGCGTATTAAGAAAGAAATCGGCACGGCGGCATCACCGGAAGATGGCGTGGGCCAGACGATGGAAATAAAAGGCCGTGATTTGATGAATGGGGTGCCGAAAGTTGTGATCGTGGATCAACTTCAAATTTCAGAAGCCTTGGCCGAACCGGTAAGCGCCATCGTGGAGGGTGTGAAAAACGGCCTTGAACAAACCCCGCCTGAATTGGCATCGGACATTGTTGAAAAAGGTATCGTCCTGACAGGCGGCGGCGCGCTTTTGCGGGATCTGGACAAGGTGATCCGCAAGGCAACGGGTCTTTCCGTGATTATTGCCGATGAGCCATTGACCTGCGTTGCGCTGGGCACTGGCCGGGCATTGGAGGRTGAGATTTTGCGGCATGTTCTGCTTGACTCATATTAAGGCTGCATGAATCGGTATTTACCCTAAACGAGGATTATTATGAAGGAGCTAAAGCATAGATTTTCCTCTGGCTTTTTCATTGTACTGGCTCTTGCCTTACTGATATTCGGCAGCAATAATACGTCATTGGTGAATGCGGCTCGGGGACAAGTTACGGATTTCTTTGTGCCAATATTAAGCGTGGCCTCTCGCCCGTTACAAGCCGTTGATGACTTTATCGGCTGGACCCAGCAGGTTGCGATCGTATTTTCAGAGAATAAACGTCTTTTGGCGGAAAATGCCCAGCTTAAACAAGCCCGGATTACGTCGTCTCAATTGGCCATTGATAATCAGCGTTTAAAAAGACTGCTGAATGTTGGCGAAGGCCAAGTGAATATCATTGCCGCCGCAAGGGTCGTATCGGATAGTGACAGCCCGTTCTTTAAAAGCGTCCTGATTAACCGCGGTACAGATGACGGCGTATTAAAGGGACAGGCCGTTATCAATGAAGATGGTATTGTGGGCCGGATTATTAATGCAGGCTCCTCGTCTTCGCGGGTTTTGCTTGCCACGGACATCAATAGTCATATTCCCATAAAACTGGCCTCCAGCGGGATTAATATGATCCTTGAGGGGGATAATTCACCCTATCCAAAGCTGGGGTTTTTGCCCCTTGGGGAAGAAATTTCGGTCGGAGACCTGATTTTAACCTCTGGTTATGGTATGGTATTCCCACCTGATTTGCCAGTAGGACAGGTGTTGGAGATTACCGAAGAGGGTATAAAAATAAAATTATCCACTAAATTATATAATTTGAACTATGTCAGTATTGTGGGTTATGAAATTATCCGAAGTCCGGTCTCGCGCCCGGTATCTCGCATGGGCGATCATTCACCGAAGGGTAAAAAATGATGAAAGGGCCGGAAAGTAAATCGGAAAGAGGCTTTAGATGGGCATTACCCTCTCTCAGTATTTTACTATTGATCCTTCTGATGCAGCTGCCCTATAGAATATCTTTTTTGGATAATCTGTTGCCTTTTTTACCAATGGCCGCCGTATATTATTGGGGTATACTCAAACCTAATCTGGTGCCGGTCAGTGCGGTGTTCGTTCTGGGGTTGCTGCAGGATATCTTAAGTGGTGGGCCGCTGGGTATGATGGCTTTGTTACTGATTCTGGTACGCCTGTTTGTGATTCAACAGGGCCGCCGTTTTCTTGAACGGGAATTTTTGTTTAGCTGGTTGGTGTTTGTCATTGTTTCCCTGGTATTTGGCTTAGTCACATGGGCAATATCATCAATATATATCAGGGAGGCTCAATATATTTTGGATGCCTTAGGGCAGAGTATGCTGACCATAGCTATTTTTCCGGTGATCGTATGGGGGTTAGGTTTGTTTCGCCGTATGCTCGTTGCAGAAAAGAGATAGCCCCATGATAACAGATTCCGATGACCAGAAATATAAACTCTTCACGCGCCGGGCGGGCCTTATTGCTGGCGGCATGCTGGTTTTAACGTCTGGACTTCTTGGGCGTTTGTATTATTTACAGGTTGTTGGTCAGAGCCAATATAAGCTTTTAGCGGATAGAAACCGCATCAGCCTGCGTCTTTTGGCACCGCAAAGGGGTAAGATACTGGATCGCAGTGGGTATGATCTGGCCATTAACCGGACAGATTACCGGGTGAATATTATTCCGGAAGAAGCTGATAATGTTGAGGAAACCCTTGAGGCATTGAACGCAATTCTGCCCATTTCTGCACGGCAGAAGGCCCGAATTCTTAAGGCTGTTAAGCGTCAAAGGGCTTTCTTGCCCGTTACCGTTGCCGAAAATCTGGACTGGGAAACTTTCGCCCGCGTGAATATCAATATTCCTGATTTGCCCGGCATTCAACCGGATATAGGGATCACGCGCTATTATCCGGAAAAGGAATTGCTGGCTCATATTGTTGGCTATGTCAGTTCGGTCAATGAAAATGAAATTGGTGAGGATCCCCTGCTTGAATTACCCGGATTTAAGATTGGCAAGAATGGTATGGAGCGCGTTCTGGATAAAAGGCTGCGTGGAAAGGCGGGTAACAGCAGGGTCGAAGTGAATGTCATGGGCCGTATGATCCGCGAGCTTTCAAGAAATGACAGTGTMCCCGGCGAAACGTTAAAATTGACGATTGACCGGAATATCCAAAAATTTACCGCCGATCGCGTGCGTGATGAAAGTGCCGCTGTCGTTGTGATGGATATCCATTCAGGGGAGAYCTTGTCTCTAACCTCCACACCGGCCTTTGACCCTAATGATTTTAATCTGGGGATTAGCCATAAGAAATATGACGCCTTGCTGAATGATATTCGTAAACCCTTGACGAACAAAGCCGTTCAGGGGGAATATCCGCCGGGATCCACATTTAAAATGATTGTGGCCCTTGCGGCATTGGAGGCCGGCGTCATTGATGAGCATGAAGAGATTTTCTGTAACAGCAAATATGAAATCGGTAATACGATTAAACATTGCTGGAAGCGACAAGGCCATGGTCATGTGGCGATGGTGGAGGCTATTGCTGCATCATGCGATGTTTATTTCTATGAAATTGCTGGCCGGGTTGGCATTGACAGAATTCACGATATGGCGGCGCAGTTTGGCCTTGGCCGGAAATTCGATATTAATATTCCGGGAGAGAAAAGTGGTCTTAATCCCTCGAAAGGCTGGAAGCTGTCACGGCGCGGCGTTCGTTGKAAGGGCGGGGATACGGCCAATGTTGGTATCGGGCAAGGGGATGTGTTGATGACCCCGCTGCAGATGTGTGTCATGATCGCCCGCTTGGTGAATGGCGGTAAGGCCGTAATGCCCAAAATATTATTTCCCAAAAAGAATGAGCCAGAAACAGAACTAGAAATAGAGCCAGAAACCATAGCTTTTGATCGGCGAAATATGGCGATAATTTTAAAAAGCATGAAAGCCGTGATTAATAGCCCCATGGGGGTCGCTTATGCCCAAAGGATGAGGGATAAAACCATGTCTTTTGGCGGGAAAACAGGGTCAGCGCAAGTGCGGCGCATTACGCAGGCAGAACGGGATGTCAGAGTTCGCAAGAATGAAGAAAAGCCGTGGATAGAGCGGGATCATGCCCTTTTTGTCGGTTATGGCCCTCTGGAGAACCCTCGTTATGCGGTGAGCATCATTGTCGAACATGGCGGCGGGGGCTCGACAAAAGCGGCCCCTATTTGCAAGGATGTTTTGACATATATCTTTGAACAGGAGAAAAAACAGCAACAAGGGGCCGATGTATGATGGCGGGGCGTTTGCAGGGGCGGCGACAATCAAAGCCTTTGTTTCAGAAACTTTCTGAACTTAATATTTTTATTGTTGTTGTGGTGATCATGATCGCCATGGTTGGTTTTACCCTYCTTTATTCTGTGGCGGGCGGATCGATCGATCCCTGGGCCAAAAGACAAATCATTCGTTTCGTGATCGGCATGTTCGGTATGGTTGTGATCGCCGTGATTGATATTCGGGTCTGGATGTTTTTAGCCTACCCATTTTATTTTCTGTCGCTGGTTTTATTGATTATTGTGAGCGTCATGGGGCAGACCGGTATGGGGGCAACGCGGTGGATAAATCTGGGCTTTATGAATCTTCAACCATCGGAGCTTATGAAGATTGCCCTTATTCTGGCACTGGCGCGTTATTATCATTGTATGACCAAGGAAGAGGCCGSGCAATACCGGCGATTGATTGTGCCCATATTTTTAATAGCTGCCCCTGTTGCCTTGGTAATTATGCAGCCTGATCTGGGAACCTCTTTGTTGATCATCGCGGGCGGCGTTGCCATATTATTTTGCGGCGGGGCCAGATTATGGCTCTTTATCGTGGGGTTGATGGCGATAATTCCAACAGTCATTGGCGCGTGGAGTTTTATGAAACCTTATCAACAAGATAGAGTTTTGACATTTTTAAATCCGGAAAGAGACCCCCTCGGCGCGGGTTACCATAGTATTCAGGCGAAAATTGCTGTGGGGTCTGGCGGGGTTTATGGCAAAGGCTTCATTCAAGGCAGTCAAAGCCAGCTTAATTTCCTGCCGGAGAAACAGACGGATTTTATATTTACGGTTCTGGCCGAAGAATTTGGATTGATGGGAGGCATGATGCTCATAGGCCTGTATATGATCTTGCTGGCCTATGCGCTTATTGTCTGTATGAGCGTCAGAAGCCAGTTTGGTCGTTTATTATCCTTTGGTATGGCGGTTACCTTTTTCCTTTATATGTTTATCAATATTGCCATGAACTTAGGCATGGTTCCCGTTGTTGGCGTACCGCTACCCCTGGTTTCATACGGGGGATCCGCCATGTTAACCCTGCTTGTTGGTATTGGATTTGTTCTATGTGCGGCGATCCATCGGGATACAACGATCTCTCGCGGGGGGGCTTTTGCGTGATTTATCTGTTGGTTTGCTGAATTGTTCAAATTTTATAAGCCATATAGACTAATCTATCTGATGAGTGGCTTTTTGAGCTAAAATATGGTACAATAATCTCCTGATTTCATCGACTCGAGGGTGCATATAAGAACACCCTATATTCATTATAAATAATATCAACTCAGAATGAGTTTTCTAGCCCAAGAATGGGCGCGGAGAGAAAAAATGCGCATACAGATTGAACGGTCTCACGTTCGCAGAGAATTTTTTAAAGCTGTTTTATTCGGCGTTTTGACCAGTAGCCTCTTTTTATTTTTGATAGTCTAGGGTCTGTGGACAATAAAAACAGCCGCTTAAAATCAATTGGTTTTACGAGAATAATCACGTTAATTCAGCATGACGATAGCAGTGGGTGAAATGGTCATTCACGATGCCGACAGCCTGCATGAAGGCGTAACAGATTGTCGGGCCGCAAAATTTAAACCCCTGCTTTTTTAATGCTTTGCTCATGGCTTCGGATTCTGCCGTCGCAGTGGGAACCTGTTCCATATTCTGCCATTGGTTATGAATTGTTTCGCCGCCTGTGAAGCTCCAGATAAAGTCTGAGAATCCGCTCTTTTCCTTCTCCATTTCAAGATAAATCTTAGCGTTCGTGACAGTCGATACTATTTTCAGGCGATTGCGGACAATGCCGGTATCTTTCATCAGTCTTTCTATGTCCTGATCATCATATTGGGCAATGACCTCTGGATCGAAATTGTCAAAGGCGCTTAGAAAAGTTTCTCGTTTGCGCAAGATGGTGATCCATGACAGGCCCGCTTGAAAACCATCCAGAATAAGTTTTTCAAACAGCTCGCGCCCGTCGTAAATGGGCACGCCCCATTCCGTATCRTGRTARKSRMWATAWAAGGGGTCGGCCCCCGGCCAGCTGCATCTTTCTTTCATGATATTTCCTTTATTCATTTGTTACTGGGTACCAATCCGGTTGCCATGGCGTGACGGTGGCTTCTGCGCATTGATAGGGCTGATTAAAAGTCATTTTTGCAAGGCGAAAATAACCGATAGCCCTCTTCCCCCGCCCAGACCTGATGTCGCCAATTTTTTTACCGTCTTTATCCATGATTTCTGTCCCTCTGGCGGGAAGGGGGCCATCGACAGTAACCGGCAGCAGGCGTTTTTTCAAAATGGCGCGATGTTTCATGCGGGCGGTGACTTCCTGGCCCACGTAACAGCCTTTGTTAAAATCAACCCCGTTTAATTCTTCCATATTACCTTCAAGGATAAGGGTTTTATCCACATCGAAATCCCGCGAACCATCGGGCAACCCAAGCGAAAGGCGAAGGTCATCATAATGATCATCTGTTTGATAAGAGAGCGGCGGGACTATTATAGTCCGAAAACCCATGTTCGGATGGCGGGGATCGGGATAGGATATAAGGCCTTCAGACGATAACTCAGGGGAGGCCAGAACAGCATATTTTTCTGAACAATCTATAATATCCACATCTGCGCGCAGCCGGTACATCATGAGCCGTCTGTGAATATCGGCCATTCGCGCTCTTTCGCAATCCAGAAAAATTGTATCATCCTTATCAATGATAAAAAAGTCATGCAAATATTTTCCTTGCGGCGTTAACAAGGCCGCATAGATTGCAGAAACATCTGATGCTGCATTAATGTCATTTGTGATTAAGCCCTGAAGAAAATTTTTGCGATCTGCACCGGACAGGGTTAAAATAGCGCGATCGCTTAACAGGGCTGGTTTATTCAGCAGGGATATTTTCTGGGGGGACATTTTCTGGAAAATTTCTTTCTATTATATCTATCAGATGGCGGGTTATTCGCTCAGAAGCCTTGCCATCGCCAAAGGGGTTTGGAGCCTCTTGTATTGCTTTATAGTGCGCCTTGTCGTCAATGAGTAAGTTAAGTTCATATAATATGCTATTTCTATCGGTGCCCGCAAGCCTGAGGCAGCCATTTTCCACACCCTCTGCCCTTTCCGTCTTGTTTCGGATAACGATGACGGGGGTGTTTAGCGCGGGGGCTTCTTCCTGAATGCCGCCGGAATCGGTGATGATGGCAAATGCATCTGACATAAGCTGGACAAATTCGGGATAGGCCAAGGGCGCAATCAGCCGGATATTATCGGCATCGCCGAGCAGCCCTTTAATCATGTCAGAAGAGACCGGATTGGGATGAAGAGGAAAAATAAAATCAAATTCTGGACGGCTATTGGCAAATTCCAGAAGGCTGTTGATGATCGCGATCAATGGCGCGCCCTGACTTTCGCGCCGATGAAGGGTGATTAAGAAAAAAGGTTTTTCTATCTTTGGGCCGTTGGGTATTAGCCTTTCATCGGCCAATTTTTTCTGCATGTCCAGTATCATATCCACCGAAGTATTGCCGGTGACAAAAATGGCCTCTGGCTCATAGCCCTCTCTTAATAAATTTTGCTGTGCCTTCTGCGTGGGGCAGAAATGCCAATGCGCCAATTTAGAAATATTTTGCCGGTATATTTCTTCGGGAAAGGGGGATTTATGATCATAGGTTCGAAGGCCGGCTTCAATATGGGCTATGGGACATTGTTTTTTCCGGGCAATGATGGCGCAAGCAAGGGCGCTGGCCGTGTCGCCTTGAACAATGGCAATGTCAGGGCGGAACTTTTGGAAAACCTCTGGTAATTGCGCGAAAAGCTGCGCCATGAGCTGATCAAGGCTTTGCCCTTTGCGCATCACATTTAATTGCACGTCGGCCKTAAGGTTTAAACTGTTCATATGGGGGGGCAARAGATCCTTATGTTGCCCTGTATTACACAGAATGGGCATGATGTTGCCGGAAAGTCTCAACTTATGATATAGGGGGGACAGTTTTATCAGTTCGGGCCGTGAGCCATAATAGATTAAAGCTTTGCGCATTATGCTCATAGGTAATATGCCCCTGTGCGGCAAGAAAATGGTTCTAATCCTCTTGTATTTTAAGGATTTCTTGTTGAATTTGGTAAATAATAGTATTGCTTTCAGGGTAACGTCAACAAAGGAATGAAACTCGTGGCAATTGATATTCTTATAAAAAATGCAATCTGCGTTTCACATAACGGGATAGAACCATCTGATGTGGCGATCAAGGATGATATAATAGTTGCCATCGGCCATCTTGATAACCTTGAAGCCGAAGAGGTTATCGATGCAACGGGACTGCACCTTATGCCCGGCGTGATTGATACTCAGGTGCACTTTCGTGAACCGGGGGATGAGGCCAGGGAAGATCTGGCCAGAGAAGATATGGAAAGCGCAAGCCGCGCCGCCGTTATGGGCGGGGTGACGGCGGTGTTTGAAATGCCAAATGCCAAGCCTTTGACCACGACCGCAAAGGCATTGAATGATAACGTGAAAAGAGCCGCTAATCATATGTGGTGCGATTTTGCTTTTTACGTGGGCGCATCGTCAAAAAATACCAAAAACCTTCATAAACTGGAAAGATTGCCCGGCTGTTGCGGCATTAAAATTTTTATGGGCTCTTCTACAGACGGCCTCTTGATCAGTGACGATCAAAAACTGGCGGACATCTTGTCAAAGGGCAGCAGAAGGATCACCGTTCACGCCGAAGACAATGACCGGCTGATCGAGCGCGCGCCTTTATCAGAAGAGGGCGGCGTCAGCCAGCACCCCGTCTGGCATGATGCTCAAACAAGCTATAGGGCCACGGACCGTATTCTGGAAATTGCGCGGCGGACAGGGCGTCAAATTCATCTGCTTCATGTATCGACAGAGAATGAAATGGCCCTGATTGCGGCCTATAAAGACGTGGCCTCGGTGGAGGTGACCCCGCAACATTTAAGTCTTTCCGCGCCGGAATGTTATGAAGAACTTGGCACCTATGCTCAGATGAACCCCCCGATCAGGGATGAAGAAGAGCGTATTGGCCTGTGGAAAGCATTGAGCGCGGGGATTGTTGATGTTCTTGGGTCCGGTCATAGCCCCCAAGACAAAGAATCGAAAGCATTGCCCTATCCCCAAAGCCCATCCGGCATGCCGGGCGTACAAACCATGTTGCCCATCATGCTGGATCAGGTGAACAAGGGTTTTTTGTCCATGGAACGCTTGGTGGATTTGACCAGTTCCGGCCCCGCCAGACTATTTAATATCGCGGGCAAAGGCCGGCTTGCCGTTGGCTATGATGCGGATTTGACCCTCGTTGACCTGAAACGAAAATGGACGATCGAAGAAGATTGGCTGCAAAGCGAATGCGGCTGGAGCCCCTTCACAGGCCGGCAGATCATAGGCAAACCCGTGGGAACTTTCGTGCGCGGCAGGAAAGTTATGTGGGAAGGCACGCTTGCCGAAGAAGCCACCGGCCAGCCCATCCGGTTTCAGGATACCCTGAATGGGTAACATTCAATTGAAGAATCTATGGGTAACATTCAATTGAAGAATCTATGGGTAACATTCAATTGAGGAATCTATGGGTAACATTCATTTAAAAGATCGGGCATTGCACTAGTCCGTTTTCTTGAAAGTCACTGACAGGTTATTGGCGGGCATTTCTATGGTTTTTACGAATGTCAGGTTATTTTTTTGGGCAAGCTCTTTAACATCGTTCAAATTACGGATGCCCCAATCCGGATTTTGATCCCGTAGTTTTATATCAAAAAGTTCATTGCTTGGGGCCGTATGTATGCCATCCTTTTTATAGGGGCCATAAAGATATAAAATGCCGTCCTTTGGCAGAATTCGCGCGGCACCCTCCATCAGGCCGACAGTTGATTCCCAAGGCGATATATGGATCATATTGATGCACACAATAGAGGTGACCGGCTGGGGCAGCTTAATGGATTCTATGGGCCAGACAGCCTCCAGCGTATTGATGTCCAGTGGCGGCAGAATATTATTGAGCTGGACTTCCCACCACCATGCACTGATGCTGTCACGGTTTTTGCTGTCGGGGTCGCTCGGCTGCCAGTAATTGCCGGGCAGATGTTCAATAAAGTAACTGGCATGCTGTCCGGAACCACTGGCAATTTCCAGAATTGTACCATGCGGCGGCAAGCAGTCTTTCAGAACCGCTAAAATAGGTTCTCTGTTGCGCAGGGTTGCCGGCGCGTGTTTTTTCTGTACGGGCATATTCATATACCGAGAGATAATGTCAAAATATTGCTATTCCCTTAAGATATTGTTTTCTTATCTTTTTTTTCTTTTGGTATGGGGAAACTCTCGGCACCGGCGGGGATTGTTTCCAGATAAAGCGACTGGCTTGGGAAGGCAAAGCTGCTGCCGGCATTCTCGACAATATCCTTGACCTCCAGAGCGAGAGTTTCTTTGATCTCCAACCATTCACCCCATTTGGTTGTTTTGGTAAAACAATAAAGCATCAGGTCAATCGAGCTGTCATTGAAGCTGTCAATGCGTACAAAAGTCGAAACCTCTGGTGGCTGGGCAAAGTTATCATTATTCAGGATAATGGCTTCTATTTTTTGGCGGATATCGCGTAATTGATCTATAGAGGTGTGATAAACAAGCCCGATTTTCCAATATATTCGGCGATGGGTCATGCGGGTGAAGTTAACCACGGCATTATCAGACAGTTTGGAGTTTGGCACGAATACCGGGGCCTTGTCGAAACGGCGGATRGTGGTGGTGCGAAAGCCAATGTCTTCTACAGTGCCTTCGACGATACCATCCACCGAAATCCAGTCACCGGGGTGGAATCTTTTCTCCCCGATGATAAACAGGCCGGCAATCAGGTTCTTAAAGACATCCTGCGCGCCAAGGGCTATGGCTACGCCGAATAAACCAAGTCCCGCGATCAGGGGGGCAACAGCAATGCCCCAGATTTCCAGAATAGAGGCCGCACCAAGAAAGAAAATCAACGCCCGCATTGCCTTGATCAGCCAGACAATCATACTTTCGGTAAACAGGCCCCGCAATCCTGAAAAAGCCCGGCTCAAGGGCCCCGCCAGCTTATACAGCATCCAGAAAACATTAAAAGTAATGAGCGAGCGGTTAAGGTTATAGGCCCCTTGCTGAAGGCTTTCCGTTAAAACAAGTACCTCGGTGGCCAGAAATACCCCAATGACAATAGGGATAAAGCGAAGAGGATGCTCAAGCGCCTCAATCACCAGATCATCCAGATCGGTTTCCGTTTTGAGGGCTAATGTCTTCAGGCGATTAACAACAAACCTGCTGAACAGTCGCCGGATCAACAAGAAAAAGAAGAAGATTAAAAAAGCAAAAATAATCTTGCCTATATCCACACCATAAAGGCCATATTCCCATACTTCTTTGGTAAGAGCGATAAAGTCGTTAAAACTATTCTTGTCCRTTATTAGCCTGCCAGTTTGAAACGCTGTTTAAATTTTTGTTTTATATCAGTCATAAGAGACAAAAGATTAAATTTCATCCCCCAGACCAATGTTATGACACAACCTGTATATAAAATTATCCAGCGCATGAACAGTGTTGATTGATCAAGTTTATGCTGGCGATCCGGCCCAAGCAGGAAATCAACTGCGGAAAAGCTTGTGCCGTATTTTTCAATATTCAGATTAAGACCAAGATTGAGCAAATACCAGCCACCGATAGCGGCTGCGGCGGTAAATAACAACTTGACCGTCCAGTGATACAGGCTTTGACAAATTAAAACGCTGTTCAGGGTTAACAACAGGATAAGAAAATAGAGGTAACCGCCGCCGCCTACCCCCATAAACCCCTGTGGAGAGATCAATTCAACCAGATTATCCGTATTGGCCTGATCGAAAGCAATATATTTGCACAAATAAAGCCAGGGCAGGGCATAAAGAATATTAAGGGTCAGGCTGAGGGCAATGAGACGGCCTTTATTGGCAATACCCCGTATTTCATATTTCTTGATAAGGTCGCCGCTATAATAAAACAGGCATAACAGGAAAGTTACAGGGGAGAAAAGCGCGAGGAAGCGTATGACATATTCGATCAAATTCCAAAACTCAGGATTGGGAAAATAATTGGTGAGGATGCGTCCCGGCTCGCCCCATATGCCATGAGAAATAATATGGCGGTATATGGTCGGTGCGCCCAGAATATCTTTCAAGGCCTCTTCTGTGACGCCGCTTTCCAGTAGAAAAAAACTGACAAGACCTGCGGCTATAACCCATAGGGGGAAACGGATGAAATGCCGGCCCGGAATATCCTGCATCCGTCTGCTGATTAGAGGGACGCTCATGCCGAACCACAGGATAAACAGGACAAAGGGCATTATAGCTGTCAATGAACCGTCATGCTTGAAAAGCTCCCTGATGTTATAAGGCACGCCGGGTAATTTTATGGCAATTGACATTACTATGGTGATGAATGCCGCGCTTCCTAAAAGACGCCACAGGTCTTTTTGTGTTTTTTTCCAGTTGTTTGCTGGCCAGTTGTTTGCTGGATCGGCGTCGGGTGGCTTTATTTCAATGGGTTTCTCAGGGGTTTTCTTGGGGACTTTCTTGATTGTTGAGAAGTTTTCTGCTTTTGGTTTAACAACAAATGCCAAAAGTAATATGATTAATGGATCCGTTATTTCAGCGCTGCGTGACGTCATAAAAATTTGGATGATTTCCAGCATGAGAATGAATAAAAACAGCCAGACAGTTTTGAGCCGGACGTACGGCCAGCCTACCTTTACGAGCCATAAAATACTGCCAAATAGAAATAATTTAAAAAAGAGCGCTTTTGTGTTGCTGAAAAGATCGCCTTCCAGAAAACCGGAAAAAGGTATCATTGAAAAATGCCAGCCATATGGGCTGAAATCCATTGAACCCAAGCTGTAAACCGCTATGGAAACAAACATAAAATAGGTAAGTGTTCGTGCGATATTCACGCGATTTTTTAAAAATGAAAACCATATTAACAGGGCCGCGCCCACGGCCATAACATCCGACAGATCAAGTGAATTATTCAAGATGATAAGCCGTAAGGGTAAACTCAATATAGCAAAGAGGGGCAGAATCAGCCTGTTGAGATGTTTCTGATGAAAGAAATCCCGGGTAAAATGGGCGAATAATAACCAACCGGATACTGCTATCAGAAAATCATCGCCGTGAAAAGTCTGGCTYAGCAGCAGCGGTTTCAAGCCGTTCTTTATTTCCTGAAAATCCAATGTGGGGATAAARGGAAAAAACAGATATAACARCCAGAAARACGMTAAAATAACMGGCGTATTGGCGGCCTCKGTTATGGAGAGTTTRGGRAAGTRTTTTTTAATAAAAKYRAGCAGTATAAAACCAATTACGATACCGGMCCCGTTCCAATAAACATCTGCAATAGCCGGGGAGCGAGAGGGAATATAGACCTGTATGAGCTGAAGGATAAAGGCGAGGAGAATGCCAGCGGCCAGAATTTTGAGATAAGCCGGTCTATGCTGCATGGACGGGCGCATACATTCAATGCCAAGATACCCAAAAGGGATAAACAGCGCGATGTTGCCAAGCATATCACCGAGTGAGGTAAACGGGCCGTAGCTGCGCAGAAATATATGCCACTGTTCAACAGAACCCTCATGGAAGCTGAATGTGAAGGGGAAAAGCGAACCATAAATGATGATAAAAATAAAGAAAGCAAATATTTTGCGCATTTTTTTCCCTAATGTTTTTGTTGCTTTCATTWTAGATAATTCTGCAGCGTCTTTTTCATTTTGTTCAAAACGCCGTCTTTTTGAATACCGGGTATTTCCCTGATCGTGACATTTGTCATATTGTTTCCGGCTATTTTTGCGGTAATCTCCGAATGATTTTTTAGGAGAAATGCCGCACCGCCTTCATTTATGGCTGTATTAAGCTGTATGGTGAGCGAATTCTCATTATGTTTCATACCTTCGGCGCCATAGCTGATAAAGGCGTTATTTTGAGCGCCTTTGTTTTTGAAAAGATAGTTATTTTCAATATAAGCCTTGCCGCCATTGGGTAAATCTATGAGATAGCTTGCCGAAATAGCCCCTTCGTCAAATATACGGTTATTCTTTATGACGTTATTTTGGGCACGGCTTTTTATGGTATGGCCATATTGCGCGCCCCGTGATATCGAATTCTCCATCACAAATAAGGTAATATTACCCACGTAAATATTATGGGATAATTTTCCGGTAACTGCATAGTCTTGCGTGTTGCTGCTAAATTCAGAGTTATAAACATATAAATTTATTGCCGGATTGTTGGCGGTTAATATCCCCATTTCATTGTCATGAAAATAACAATTATCAATGGTCAGTGATCCATTTTGCAGTCGAATACCGGCCCCGTTTTTATCGGAAACCTTTACGCCGGAAAATTCAATATTCTGTATTTTTACATTTTGGCCGTTAATGGTCCATATGGCTTTGCCGCCGGGCACGGGGCCGGAAGATTTCAGGTGCGCGAAACCATTCATGCCGATCAATGTGATGTTATTTTGCGAAATTACGGCATAATCATTCTCATAAAGGCCCACCATGATTTTGATGGTATCGCCGTTTTTTGCACGGCTTATGGCCAAACTCGGGCTTTTAAGCTGAARATCAGGCCCAACCAGCCAGATTTTGGCCATAGCCGAAACCGGAGYCATAAAAAATATCATAGCCGCCAGCGTGAAAAGATTGAGTATATGGGGAAAAAACTTTCTCATTTAGGCTAATACCGTGATTAAATAGGCTATTTTTTCTTTTTTGATTGCATGTTCATAGCGACTAATGGTTACATAGTTTCCAGGATTTGGCAAATAATGCGGTGGAATTTCATATTAGAATCATCATAAAAAAGTGGGAGATGGGATATGAGCTCTAAGGTTGTCATCACTGACATGATTATTATTGGCGCAGGGCCTGTTGGTCTGTTCGCTGTTTTCGAAGCGGGTCTCTTGGGGTTGAAATGTCACTTGGTCGATAATCTGGATCGTCCCGGCGGGCAATGTATTGAACTTTATCCGGAAAAACCTATCTATGACATTCCCTCCCGTCCAACGGTAACCGGCAAAGAACTCATAGATGATTTGATGGCGCAGGCCAGCCCTTTCGAACCGGTTTTTCATCTTAGCCAGCAGGCCTCATCCCTTGACAGACAGCCAAACGGCAATTGGCGCCTGATCACTTCGCGTGGGCTTCTGCTGGAAGCGCCGATCATTGTGGTTGCGGCAGGGGCAGGTAGTTTTGTTCCCAAAAAGCCGCCCTATAAGAAACGTGATGAGTTTGAGGAAAAATCTATTGATTATGCGGTTTATAGAATGGAAAAATACCGGGATAAGAAGCTTGTCATTGTTGGCGGCGGCGATTCAGCTCTTGATTGGGCCATCAGCCTTTCACCGCTTGCGCAATCCTTAACACTTGTCCATAGAAGAGAAGAATTCCGCGGCACCTATGATACGGTGCAGCAGGTCTTGAAATTGCAGGACGCTGGCAAGCTTGATGTGCTTTACGGTAATATTACGGATCTTGTCGGGGATGATGGTCAATTATCCCATGTGCAGGTCACAACACTCAAAGGAGAGGCGTTAAAGGTTGAATGTGATTATTTGATGCCTTTTATGGGATTGAAAGTCAGTCTGGGGCCCATTACCGAATGGGGGCTTAATCTGGATAAAAGGCATGTGATTGTTGATCAGGAAAGTTTTGTCACGGCGGCAGAGGGCATATATGCCATTGGAGACGTTTGTACTTATCCTGGGAAAATAAAATTAATTCTGACGGGTTTTTATGAGGCCGCCGTTATGGCGCGTTCGGCCTTTAAATATGCTTTTCCGGATCGAAAGATGGCCGGTGGCTATACAACCACCAATAGCGTTTTTCAGGAAAGGCTTGGTATTGTCGATAAATAACTTGCGGATGATTATCGCAGGCCTGGAACAGGGTTCAATGTTATTCATCTCTTATTAAGCCGAAATAAGTTAAGTTTGTAATATGTATATGAATTACAAAGTTTTTTTCTGTGGATTAATGGTGCTGTTCCTTATGGGAATGGGGGCTAATGCYATTGCCGCGCCGCAAAACAGGGGCGCGCTGCCTTCGAAATCACAGGGGATTAATATCAAGGCAATAGGTAAATATCTTGCTCAACAAAGAAGACAGCCTGTTGAAAATAGCCTGATCAAGCCTGCTGTACGGCCTAACCCGTTACGGAATAAGATTTATCGGCAGGACAAGGCGCGGGAAGCGATGAGATCAGGCCATATTGTTTCCTTGTCGGTCATACGCAAACAGGTTCGGCARAGYTTTCCCGGAAAAATYATTGATGTCCGCTTGCTGGAACCTAAAAATAAGAAGCTGCCGTATATTTACAGGGTAAAAGTGCTTAGAAAAGATGGTAAATTATTGATGCTTAATTTAAATGCCGCCACCGCCAAGATTGTTGGTGTGAAGGGAAATCGCTAATGCGCCTGTTGCTTGTTGAAGATGATCCCGATTTGTCACGGCAAATGAAAGCCATTCTTGAAGAGGATGGTTATGCCGTTGATGTTTCAATGGATGGAGAAGATGGTCACTTTCTTGGAGAAACGGAAAGTTATGATGCCATCGTCCTTGACCTTGGCCTGCCCATTATGGACGGCGTCAGCGTTTTAACCAAATGGCGCGGGGCGGGAATATTAACGCCGGTATTGATTTTGACGGCGCGGGACGGTTGGTCTGAAAAGGTGGCGGGCCTTGATGCCGGTGCCGATGATTATGTGACGAAACCGTTTAAAATAGAAGAACTATTGGCCCGGGTACGCGCTTTAATCCGCCGGGCGGCAGGGCAGGCATCACCGGAATTATCCTGCGGCAAAGTAACGCTGAATACCAATAACAGCAAGGTGACAGTCGAGGGCATGCCCATTCGATTGACGGCGCAGGAATATAAGCTGTTGTCTTATCTGATGCATCATCCTGAGAAAATTATTTCACGAACTGAATTAACGGAACATATTTATGATCAGGATTTCGATCGGGATTCGAATACAATCGAGGTTTTTGTGACCCGCGTTCGAAAAAAACTGGGGGTGACCATTATAAATACAGTCAGGGGATTGGGATACCAGCTTGTTGATCCAGAAGAACAGAAAACCTAACAAAGGCAACAAGTCTTTATGGTTCCGGCTGATGTCCTATTCGGCTGTCTGGACATTTTTTGCGCTGATGTTCGGTGGCTATCTATTGTCGTTGACGTTTAAAGAGACCATTGAGGATAATTTTGACGAGCGTCTGAATGGACTGCTGGAAAATTTAATTGGTATCAGCAGCAGCAATTCTGATGGCCAGGTCAGCTTTTACCGGGCCATGGTTGACCCCAGGTTCGAGCAGCCCTACTCCGGATGGTACTGGCAGATATCAGCAGAAGATCAGGAGCCTTTTCGCTCGCGCTCCCTTTGGGATCAAAGCCTTGAGCCGGATTTGCAGAATCCCGCTTTTCAGAGCCGCTTTTCTGTTATTTCAGGGCCTGAAGACCAGCAATTACGTATGGTCGAAAAGGATGTCGCCATACCGGGGGATCTAACCGTTTTTCGTTTTACAGTGGCCATAGACAGGTCTGAAATTAACGATCAACTGGATCAGTTTGACAATATTTTGATCTATTCGCTCAGCGCCCTTGGCCTTGGGTTGATTGCCGCGTCTTTTTTACAGATTTATCTGGGGTTAAAGCCCTTAAGAAATATTCGGCTATCCTTGCAGAAAATCCGCACGGGGGAGGCGGTTCATTTGCCGGAAGATTTTCCAACTGAAATTCAACCTTTGGCCGATGAATTGAATGCCTTGTTAGATCATAATAACCAGATCATTGACCGCTCGCGCACGCAGGTTGGAAATTTGGCCCATGCTCTGAAAACGCCCTTAGCCATATTGTCAAATGAATCGGCCTTAAACAAGGGCGCTTTATCAGAACTGGTCGGCAAACAGTCGGAAATGATGCGGCGTCAGGTGGATCATTATCTGCGCAGGGCCAGAATGGCGGCCAGCACAAAAATCATGACGAGCCGTACAGAAACCGTGCCTGTATTGCAGGATATTTGCCGGGCTATGGCGCGAATTTACAGTGATAAGACATTCAGCTTTCTGCCGACCGGCGATCAATCGCGCCTTTTATTTCGCGGGGAACGTCAGGATTTAGAGGAAATGGTCGGCAATCTCATTGAAAATGCCGCGAAATGGTCGAAAAGAAAAGTCGTTATTTCCTGCATGCGGGAAGGGGAGTCGATCATCATACAAGTGGCAGACGATGGGCCGGGCATTGACAAACAGGAACGGGATTCGGTTTTTATGCGCGGGGAACGTCTTGATGAAAATACGCCGGGCACGGGGCTTGGTCTGTCTATTGTCAAGGATTTGACAGCGTTATATGGGGGAAAAATCTATCTTATGGATAATGAGCCTCATGGACTATTAGCCCGCCTTTTGCTTCCTGCCGTATATATATCGCTATAATCGCCATTACTGAATATTTTGTTCAGGAATGGTTCATGATTAATATCATAATATACCCTCATGATAAACAAGCAGGTGGTGAAATGAAAAAAGCAAAAACAGCCGTTATTCTGGCAAGCCTATTAACGCTTGCGGCGTGTGAGCCGGGATCAAAACAGGGTTTTGGTACTTTTCTCGGGGCTATTGGCGGGGCGGCCATCGGGTCTGCCATTGGCGATAATGGTGACGGTGACGGCGCCACGATGGACCACATGGA
>NVVM01000036.1 GCA_002402225.1 Alphaproteobacteria bacterium | reverse complement strand
ATTTCGCCCTTGCGGCACATCTTTTCAATGCGCCCCTGTCCAATATGGGGAAAACTGCGGCGCAGCCAGCGATCAAGCCGTTGTTCCGCATCATCCGCCTTGATTATAAGGGTTTGTACACCACTCATCCGAAAATCCCCCGGGCGATCCAAACCGCCAAAAATACTGCGACCAACGACAGGACCACGCTGGCCAAAACATAAAGCGCCGCCTCGCCTGCGCGACCGGCCTCATATAGTTGTAACGTATCCAGCGAGAACGCCGAAAACGTGGTGAACCCGCCCAGCATTCCGGTCAACACCAAAGGCATGAACCGATCCAGACCTTTGGAGGCCAACATAATCACCATAAGCCCCATAAGGAACGAGCCGATCACATTGACCGCAAGCGTGCCCAGCGGGAACGCCACATTCAATGCCACCAGATACCGCAAGCTGGCACCAAGCGCGCCGCCGATTGCTACATAAAGAAACGTCATGGCGCGTCCTTGTTCCGCTTTGGCGGGATTGTCAAGTTTGGCGCTTGGCCCTGAGCTTAACAAAGTAATCCAGCCGTTTTTTCAACTCGCGCTCATGGCCCCGCTCAAGCGGTGTGTAAAACACCCCGCGCTGCATGGTTTCAGGGAAATAGTTCTGGCCCGAAAACCCGTCCTCTGCATTGTGATCATAGGCATATCCAGCCCCATATCCCTGATCCTTCATCAATTTGGTCGGGGCATTCAGGATATGTTTGGGTGGCGGCTCAGACCCCGTGGATTTCGCCGCCGCCATCGCCGATTTATAAGCGTTGTAGACCGCGTTGGATTTCGGAGCCAGCGCCAGATAAATCACCGCCTGTGCAATCGCCAAATCGCCTTCGGGGCTGCCAAGGCGTTCATAGGTTTCCCATGCGTGCAGGCATACGGCGTGGGCTTGCGGGTCGGCCAACCCGATGTCCTCGACCGCCATGCGGGTGATGCGCCGCGCCAAATARMGCGGGYYTTCSCCRCCCGYCARCATSCGCGCCATCCAGTAWAGGGCCGCRTCSGKGTCYGATCCGCGCAMGGATTTATGCARKGCGGAAATCAGGTTATAATGACCTTCCTTGTCCTTGTCATAAACCGGCGCGCGTTTTTGCAGAATTTTTAGCAATCCGGCGGCATCTAATATTTCCTCAAACTCAAGGCCGAGCAAAATATCTGTAAGATTCAAGAGATAACGCCCATCCCCATCGGCCATACTATGGAGCATGGCCCGGGCCTCTGCCGTCACAGGGAGTTTTTTATCCACCATCCGTTCCGCGCGGCATAATAATTCCTCCAGCGAAATATCATTCAGACGATTAAGGGTCAGAACCTGCATCCGCGACAGCAAAGCCGCATTCAGTTCGAAAGACGGATTTTCCGTGGTCGCCCCCACAAGAATGATCGTGCCATCCTCCACATAGGGCAGGAACCCATCCTGCTGGGCGCGGTTAAAGCGATGAATTTCATCGACAAACAGCAACGTACCCTTGCCGGTTTTGCGCCGTTCTGCGGCGGCCTCAAAAGATTTTCGCAAGTCCGCAACCCCTGAGAAAACCGCTGAAATCTGCTCAAAATAAAGGTCGGTTTTTTCGGCCAGAAGCCGCGCCATGGTGGTTTTACCCGTCCCCGGCGGGCCCCAAAAAACCAATGAGGTTAATCTGCGCGCCTCCAGCATCCGGCCAAGCGGGCCGCCGGACGCGATCAGATGATCCTGCCCCACCACCTCTTCCATGGTCTGGGGGCGCAGCTTATCGGCCAAGGGGCGCGGGGCATCCTGTTCCAGCCCCGCAGATGTGAAAAGGTCATTCATATGAAACGAGGCCTTTTACCGGAAATATGGTATATTTTAAGTGCAATAAGATCTTCCTTCCGCGCGAATAACACAGTCCTTGAGTTTTCCCGCGCGGCTGATCGTAAAATCTATATTCACGGGATCATCACGCAAGGCATTTCTGATGTCTTCAAGTGTTTTAACTTTCCTGCCGTTGACTGATTTAAAAATATCACCCTTTTGAACGCCTGTCATGCGCGTGACACGGCGGGTGACGCTCAGAATAATCACGCCTTTATCATAAGCATCCACCCCGATTTCCTCCGCATAGGCCGGCGATAAATTCGCAAACTTTATCCCGGAAAACAGGTGATCCCCTTTTAAGGTCGTTATATTTCGCGGCGGTTCTTCGGGGGCCGGCTTAAGCGGCACATGCAAAATTTTACGTTTTTCACCGCGAATTATCTCCAGAGGAATTGTCCCGCCAASGRCMTYSAARCMGSWAYANMTWWSKCARWGSCTKCGRANNRGWMACTTCCTTGCCATCAATGGTCAAAATAACATCGCCTTGCTCAAGCCCGGCCCTGTCCGCCGGGCCGCCCGGATAAATATCATTAACCAGAACACCGCCCGGGCGATCAAAACCCAGACTTTCGGCTATATCGGATGTCACCATTTGTCCGCTGCCGCCAAACCATGGCCGCACCAATTTACCGCCAGACAGCGCCGAAGACACCACATATTTGACCATATTGGCCGGAATGGCAAAACCGATACCATTAGAGCCGCCAGAGCGCGAAAATATGGCCGTATTGATGCCAATAAGCTCGCCGTCCATCCCAATCAGGGCGCCGCCGCTATTCCCCGGATTTACCGCCGCATCCGTTTGGATGAAAAACTGGTAATCCTGACCACTGACCTGCGTGCGGGCCAAGGCGGATACGATGCCGCTGGTCACCGTCTGGCCAACGCCAAAAGGATTGCCAATAGCCAGCACAAGGTCCCCGACCTCAATAGAATCAGAATCGGAGAATGTCAGTGCCGGCAGCTTTTCACCCCCCGTATCAATACGTAGAACCGCCAAATCCGTTTTTTCATCATTCAGGATGACTTCCGCTTCAAATTCACGGCGGTCTGACAAGGCGACCGTAATTTCATCGGCCCCCGCCACAACATGATGATTGGTGACGATAACCCCGTCCGCACCGACAATAACGCCGGAGCCCAAGGATCGTTCAATACGCGCGCGCGGGGCGCCGCCAAAACGATCCCCAAAGAACCGCTGAAAGAAGGGATCATTGGCAAAGGGAGAAAAGCTGCGGGWTTTCACCACCCGCTTGGTATAGATATTAACCACGGCTGGTGCAGCTTGCCTTACCACCGGCGCGTAGGACAATTGAATCTCGGCTTTTGACGAGGGTATTTTTCTATCTGCTGCCTGCAATGCTGTCATATGAAGGGGTAATAAGACCAGCATAATTAAGAGCAGTAGAAAAATGCGAGGCAAAATCATATATTTATCCAGTCGGTTGTTTCTTTACCTAGGGTCAGAACTCCTTAATATAGGTTGCTTTGTAGAATATTGAAGATAAATGGCACCATTATGATAAAAAAGAATCTCACGCCCAGTCTAATGCTGGCTATAATACTGGTCTTACCCGGCTGCGATGCGCTATCTATAAAATCCGCCAACCTTCAAACCTGCGAAGAAATAGCCAAAGATCGCCTGAAATATCCTTCAAGCTTTGATAAAACTTCTGCCGAAGAATATAATCACGAGGAGGGTCACAAGGGCGTCAATATTGCCTTTACAGCCTGGAATGGCTTTAAAGTCCCTATTCCTTATAAGATAACTTGTGTTTTCAAGTCTGTTGAGCAAGGGCATACCCCGCTTCTCATTTCTATAACATGGAATGGCCGTCATATTCGCGCCCATGAACTGGATGATATTCGCGAAAAACTTAAAGAGTAATCCAAAAGAGAAGCCAAAGAAAAACCCATATATGAACAAACATATCTGGGTTTTAAAATTTACTTCTAGCTGTATAAAGAAATGTAAAAAATTAATGTAGCTTTTCAGTGCTTGATTTAATCAAGGCATCATGATCGGCCTTCTTCATATTTTCAGAAATCAGTTCACGCGCGGCGGCGGTCGCGGCCTGAACGGCCACTTGCCGGATTTCTTTAAGCGCGGTGGCTTCGGCCTGCTCAATTTTTTGCTCGGCTATTTTTGTGCGGCGCTCAATCATCTCTTTAACGTGAAGCGTGGCTTCTCCTGCAAGAAGTTTTGCCTCAGCCTCGGCATTCGCAATCATTTTCGCAGCATTTTTTTCTGCATCACGCTGATCACGCTGATATTTTGCCAAAAGCGCGGACGCCTCTTCCCGCAAAGTTTGCGCATTATCTAACTGCTCCGCAATCACTTTTACTTTTTCGTCAAGCATTTTGCCAATCATGGCTGGAATTTTCTTCCAGATCATCAAAATAAAGAAAGTTATAATTGCCAAAGCAACCCAGACAGCCGGATCCTGATACCAATGGACATTCAAATTCGCTGTTTCAACAACAGCGGCTACCACATCCGTATCAATGTTGAGGTTTTGATCAGCCATTGGCATTCTCCTTCACCGCATCAAATTTTACGCCTACTCTTTCTGACACAATTTTTTTATCAAGATCTAGGCCGGATACAGACTGGATGATTTGCTGGCAAATATCAGCCGACATTACCCGAATTTCATCAAGTGCTTTATCTTTCGCAGCAGAAATTTTCACTTCCGCAGCCGCAAGCTCCGCGCCTAACTTTTCGGTTAATTGAGCATWTWMWGYKKYAMCSYMTGACTTGATAGCTTCACGCTTAGCCGTAATCGTTGAAGTCGCCTTGATACGGGCTTCTTCCAAAGCCTTTTCATGAGAAACTCTTGCGGCTTCAGCCTCTGCCTGCAAACTCGAGGCTTCCTCCAGATCCGAGGAAATTCGGGCCTGGCGTTTCTCCAGAACCTGCGTGATCTTTGGCGCAGCACTATGCGCTATGAACAGATAAATCAGTCCAAAGATCACAAACAACCAGAAAATCTGGGGCAGAAAAACGGCGGGATCTAATTGTGGCACTATCTTCTCTCCTTGATCCTGAAATTACGGATCAGGCCTAAATTATCAAAAAGTTTACTTAAAAACTTAAGTGAACAGGATGATAAAGGCAATAACCAGACCAAACAGACCGGTTGCTTCGGCAAGGGCAAAACCAAGCATGGCATTTCCGAAGAACTGAGGGGCCGCCGCAGGGTTGCGGATCGCCGCTGAAACATAACTTCCAAAGATGTTACCAATGCCAATACCCGCACCGATTAGAGCCGTACAGGCGATACCCGCACCGATCATTTTTGCAGCTTCTACTTCCATTTTATATTCCTTCTTATTTTAAAAAATTAAACACTAAAAACTATTTTACCCACAAAATACTCTAAGGCAAATGCCCTAATGTAAATGTAAGGCATCATTCAAATACATACAGGTCAGAATGGCAAACACATAGGCCTGCAAACAAGCCACAAGCAATTCCAATCCGGTCAGCGCCACGATAAAGGCAAAGGGCACGACCCCAAGCGCACCAAGCGCCACCACAAAACCACCAAATACTTTCAACATGGTATGCCCAGCCACCATATTGGCAAACAACCGCACAGACAAACTAATCGGGCGGGACAAATAAGACACCAATTCAATGACAACCAAAAGCGGCATCAGGGCGAGCGGTGCCCCTGTCGGCACAAAGAGTTTAAAAAATTTAAAGCCATGCTTGGCCAATCCTATCATCGTGACCCCGATGAATACAAAGGACGCCATGGCAAATGTCACCGCAATATGACTGGTAAAGGTAAACCCGAAATAAGGCGTCATACCGATCAAGTTGGCAAACAGGATGAACATGAACAGGGTGAAGATAAACGGAAAATATTTCCGGGCGTCCCGGCCTGCCGTATCATGAAGCATATTGGCGATAAATTCATAGCACATTTCCACGCTGAGCTGCCAACGCCCCGGCACCAAGGCCCCTTTGCGCATACCTACAATCATAAAGAACATGATGGCGGCGACAGTTATGGCCATGAAGAGAGCTGAATTTGTGAACGAAATATCATACCCGGCCACTTGCAGCGGGATGAGCGTTTTTATTTCAAATTGCGCGAGCGGACTAGCCACTATGTTTTCCTTCGTTACTGTTAGCCTTTATATCGGCTTCTTCCCGTTGACGTGCTGCGGCAGCTTCCATCTGTTTCGCCGCACGCATCACATTAAAAATCCCGGCCCCAAGGCCAAGAAAAATAAACACTATAAGCATCAATGGTTTCGTTCCCAGAGCCTTATCCAGAAACCAGCCGATTATCATCCCGACAATCAACCCCGACACCAATTCCGCCACAAGTCGCATCGCCATACCATAAGCGTGCGATTCGTTAATCGCACTCTCAGCCTTTGGCGCATTTTCCTTTTGAGCGGCCTTAACCCGAGCCCCTAATTCCTCAAGGGCAGTCTCTTTCTTCGAAGATGGTTTGTTATCTTCCTTCAAAGCGATCCCTTGATGTGATACCCGAATAACTTGATACCCGAAAATTTGCCTATAAAATTTCATGCAACATAGTTTCTGCACAATTGCCTGTCAAGAGCCAAAAACACTATCGTAACGTTACTTCCCCTGCCCCCGCATTCAAAGGGTTTCGCGGCAAAAAAAAGCCGGATGATTATTGAGGTTTCTTGCGATTACGCGGAAATAGAATCGCTGACGATATTATGGTCCCGATTATAATCTCGAGCCCGCATTCTTTCCGCACTGTCCAAGTCTACGGAAACCAGCTGCGAGACGCCCCGTTCTGCCATTGTTACMYCWRMTWRYSSGYYSRWASKYRMSMYKGWAAYYRCATYWKGRGWYRMARTYRSMRWWMSRRYTGMKSTMWYWYCMSACATTTTATCCAAAAGATCACAAAACCGTGTCACATTGGCATCATCAAGCGGCGCATCCACCTCATCCAGAACGCAAATGGGCGACGGGTTCGTCATAAATACCGCAAAAATTAGGGACAGTGCCGTCAAAGCTTGCTCACCGCCAGAAAGAAGACCCAAATTCTGCATTTTTTTGCCGGGCGGGCTTGCCATAAGCTCTAAGCCCGCATCCAATGGATCATCGGATTCAGTCAGTTCTAAATAGGCCTCCCCGCCGCCAAATAAAGTTGTGAACAAATTTTTGAAATGCTCATTCACTTCATCAAAGGCTTTTAAAATTCGCGCGCGCCCTTCCCGATTAAGATCAGATATCGCCCGGCGCAAGGCTGTTATGGCCTGCTCCAGCTCTTGGCGTTCAGATATGGAGCCATCAAGCTGGGCTTGAACCTCTGTCAATTCCGCATCAGCCCGCAAATTTACCGCGCCCAAGCGTTCCCGTTCCGCTTTCAACCGTTCAAGCCTGTGATGGGTAATCTCCTGATCGGGCAAGGCCTCTTCTTGTTCTATTTGAGCCAATTCCTGGAGAAAATCTGGCTGACAATCAAATTCTTCAAAAATCCGGCGTTTTAAATGAACCTCTTGTTCCTCATATTGTTCCAGATTGGTTTCCAAGCGCACTTTTTGTTCTCGGGCTTCGGCCAATTGGCTCTGTACGCTTCGGGTTTCTTTGTCTTTTCCGGCCAGTATATCTTCGCATTCCAAAAGTTTCCGGGCCGCCTGTTTTCGGTTATCTTCTGCCTGATCAATCAAAGAGTTTAATTTTCGCCGCTCTTCCACAATTTCGCCGGGCCTGTTTTCCAGTGCTTTCAGTTCCGCCAAATTATGCGTCCGGCGACGAGACAGGTCACGAATATGAATTTCCACATTATCAATACGCAATTTCCAGGCGGATAATTCAGTCTCGATCTGCTCAAGACGATCACGCCGCGCGGAAGTTTGTGAAATAAAACTATCGTGATTAAAACGGGCCTCGGACAAGGCTTTGCGATTATCTTCAACATGCTGACGCGCCAATTGAATTTCCAGACCTAAATCTTTGCCCACCGGTAAGGTCTCAAGATTTTGGCGAATTTCCTGCGCCCGCGCTTTTATCTGATCAATCTCCTCAACCAAATGCCCCAAGCGATCTTTCAGCGCGCTCTCTTCGGATTGATGGCGGGTGGCCTGCTTCTCTGCCTCTGTCAGGCGGCGGCGGGCGGCGGCGGCTTTTTCTTCTGCCTCCTGCCATAAAAGACGCGCGGTGCGGGCATCTTGCTTAATCTGCGCCAATTCTTCCTGAGCGCGGTGCAATGTTTCGCGGCCCTCCCCCACCAGTTCCTTGCTTTTTGAAAAGGCACTGTCCAGTTCCACCAGACGATTTTTTTGAGCCAATTTAACCGCCGTTGTGCTTGGGGCATCCGGCGAAATACAATAACCATCCCAGCGCCAGGCCCCGCCATCCCGACAAACCAGCCTTTGTCCCGGTTTTAACTGGTTAAGCAGAGATAGGGCATCAGCTTCGGTCTCGACGACACCAATTTGGGACAGACGGCGGGTGAGCATGCTTGATCCGCTGACAAAATCCGCCATGTTTTTCACACCAACGGGAAGGCTTTGCGGGTGATCATAATTGCTCAGATGACGCCAATGAATTGGGGCTGTCACATCGTCCGGCGCTTCTAAATCCTCATCCAGCGCGGCCCCAAGAGCCGCTTCATAGCCCGGCGTTACCGACAATTTTTCCAAAATCTGCCTGTTATCGCGGTCATCATCTTTAGCTGCGCCGCCGGACAGCAATTCTTCCAGCCCCTCTTTTTCCGCCTGAATTCGAGATTTCTTCCCCTGAAGAGATTGTAAAATATCGCGCGCGTCCTGCTCTTTCTGCTGGAACAATTGACGCCTCTCTTCCGCCTCTCGTGACTTGTGAGACATCATGTTGACGGTATTTTCCGCTGCGGACAAGGCATTTTCAGTATTTGATAAGGCCTGCGTGAACAAATTATTACTTTCCAGCCGGCTTAARCGTTCCTCAATAGTGCCCCGTTGTTCGACCAGAGTCCTCTGCCGATTTTCAACCTCGATCTGATTAAGCGACAGGTTATTCTTTTCAGCGGCTTGTTGAGCCTGTTTTTGGGTCAGCTCCTCAAGTTTCCATTCAGCCTCCAAAGTGGCTGTCTGCTTAAGCTTTAACTTTTCAGACAGATCATCCACATTTCCGGTCTGATTATCCACCTGATTCAGTAATTTCTGTTTTTCCACTTGAAGCCGCTCAAGAATCGACGCGGTATCTGCAACTACATCCTTTTCGCGGATTTCGTCCTGATCAATCTGATCCAGAAGAGCTTTCAGTTTGGCCTGAGTTTCCGTCAGCCGGGCCTCTTCACCGTCAAGGCCATCGCGGGTAACSGTGATRCGGTGCAARCCTGCGGCATATTCGGCTTCTKCCTGACGAAGSGTKGGYARTTTCGCGGCCTCTATGGCCTGTTCCTTGTTCAAGCGGCCAAGATCCGTGGTGATGGCGGCGACCAAAAGCGCCACACGGTGCAAATCTTGCCCGGATAATGCTTTATGATCCTGAATAGCCAACCATTCCATGTAGTTAATCAAGGCTTGAAGCTTGCGGATTTCACCGCTGATCTTCTTATACCGGCTGGCTTGACGGGCCTGCTTCTGGAGCCCCTTAATCTGATCATTCAATTGGGTTTCAATATCGCCGAGACGTTCCAGATTATGCTCTGCAGATCGAAGTTTGCTTTCGGCCTCCCGGCGGCGGGAATGCAGCCCGCTGATACCGGCGGCCTCTTCCAACACTTTGCGCCGATCCTTTGGTTTGGCATTAATCAGGCTGCCGATCCGCCCCTGACTCACCAATGAGGGGGAATGCGCCCCTGTCGAGGCATCGGCAAAGAGCAATTGCACATCTTTTGCGCGGACATCCTTGGTATTGAGCCGATAAGCCGAACCGCTTTCCCGCTCAATACGCCGCGAAATTTCCAGCTGTCGCTCATCATTAAAAATGGCCGGCGCGCTACGGTCATCATTAGAAATGCTTAAGGAAACTTCGGCGAGATTACGGGCGGGGCGGCTTGTTGTTCCGGCGAAAATAACATCATCCATGCCCGAGCCGCGCATGCTTTTTGCAGAATTTTCGCCCATGACCCACCGCAGGGCCTCAAGAAGATTGGACTTGCCGCAACCATTCGGCCCGACCACACCGGTCAGACCATTTTCGATAATCAGTTCGGTTGGGTCCACAAAGGACTTAAAACCGGATAATCGAAGTCGCGTAAAGTCCAATTTTCCCTCTTTTCCTGTTTATTAATTGTCACCTGTAATATTGGCTTCAGCAATAGCTTTTTCGAGGTCTTCAATATGATGCCCCTCAATTTTTCTGCCGTTAACGATCAAGGTTGGCGTGCTGTTCACCTGATATTTTTCGACGGCTTCCTGCCGGATTTTCAGTAAATAATCAATCACCCCGTCATTATCAAAACATTTTTGCGCCTCACCCAAACTCATGCCGGACATTTTGCCAATTTTTGCCACTTCGTCCTTGGCGTATTTTATGGCGGCTTCGCGGCCCTCAGCCTCATAGATGCGTTTCAGCTCCTGATTGTTGGCCCAGACTTTCTGAAATTCAAAATAGATCTTAACCGCCGGAAAGAAATTTTCCTCTGTCGTACATCTTGTCAGGCTCGAGGCGAAAACATCAAGGGGATTGTCAAAAATGAAATTACGATAGACAAGCTTTACCTTGCCGGTATCAATATATTTTTCCTTCAATGACGGCAGGACATCGGCATGGAAATGCGCGCAGTGAGAACAGGATATGGCCGCATATTCAATGATTTCAATGGGGGCGTTCTTATCGCCCATAACCATATCATAATTAAGAAAAGAACCCGGCGTCATATCAGGGTTTGATGGTTCGGCATTTGATGATTTTTCAGTACTCGCATTGGCACTGGTTTGATTTTGTGGCTGCAAAGTCATACTCACGGCAAGTGCGCCGCCCCCGATCACGAGGACGGCCAATAACAAGGCTATATTTTTAGTAATTTTTACGGCCATTTCCTATTTACCCGTTTCCTATTTTCCTGTTGCGAGGATTGCTTTTTCAATGGTCTCAAAATCATAAGAATCCAGTTTTTTGCCATCAACAATAATCGCAGGTGTGCTTTGAACATCATATTTTTCCTGCGCGACCTTATTGCCGTCCATAAGATATTTCAATATATCTTCGCGGGCCAGACATTTGAAGGCATCCACCTCTTTCATGCCGGAAATTTTGGCAATTTTAATGGCCTCACCTTTGGCAAAACCAAGGGCCGCAAATTTGCCATAAGGCTTCAATTCGTTAAATTCTTTATATTTCACCCATTTTTGCTGGCGTTTGAAATAAAGCCCAAGCAACGGGAAAAATTTCTTTTCTGATACGCAGCGGTTTAAAGAGGCGGCGAAAGCATCAAACGGATTACTGAAAACATAATTGCGGAAAATGATTTTCACTTTTCCGGTTTCGATATATTTCTTTTTCAGTTGCGGCAANATATCTTTATGAAAAGTGGCGCAGTGGGGACAAGTGGTCGAGGCATATTCAATGATCTCGATCGGCGCATTCTTGTCGCCTATAACCATATCATAATTTAAAAAATCACTTTCGGCATTTGCCGCCGAAATTGTCAGGGCCATTAATAAAATAAAAATTAGCGATATTCGTTTATATAGTTGTTTGGTCATCATTGTTCCACAATATGTTGTATGTTGAGTATAAAAATTAAACAGGGGGGAAATCAAGGAAAGAATCTTCAYTCCGGCATATGGCTGCCTTTTCCCCTTCGGGTAAAATGTCGGCGGCGCTTTGTTTTCTCCGGTTTTTTGAGCGAAACCACCTCGCGGCCCAATTGATAAAGCGCCTTGTATAAGTCTGGATTTGTCACCCCGTCCAATCGGGATTTCAAATCTTTCTCCTGAGAATCAGTTAAATTGGGCGGCAGCTTCTTAATTTTCCGCGCGCGGATGGGCACGGGCCCATGACGATAAATCATCCGCGCCACAGCCTGATAGCCATAATAAGAATTGATCCGTTCAATGATCATCGGCTCAAAATGCTGTAATTCCGGCGCCATACTGCCTTGAACCCTGATGTATAGGCTGCCGCCGCGCGTCTCGTCCCGCGAAAAGGTCAATCGTTCCGGCAGGCTGCAATCTGCCAGTGCCGGGCCGACAATATCCGGNCAACGGGAGACGATCTCTCGCTGGGAAAAGCCATAACGGCGGAAGGCCTTGTTACTGATCCGGCGGGCCGCATCGGCAACGGGTTTCATTTTATAGGTGCCTTTGTTTAGCATGCGTTCAATATACCTATTTCAAACAAAATATACAGCAAGTATGACAAAAATATGGTGCGGCCCCCGAAAAGCGCTTCCGAAAATCACGCCCTTGGATTCATGGGGAAAATCATGTATGGTCGCGTCTTTTTATAACATCACAGGCTTATGGATACGGCACCCCCTTCACATAGTCAGCACCCGCAAGACACAGGTTTGCTCAGCGACTTGTTGCTGGCCTGGTATGATGTGCATGCCCGAAAATTGCCTTGGCGGATCAACCCCGGCAGCACAGAAATCCCCGACCCCTATCATATCTGGCTCAGTGAGATTATGTTACAGCAAACCACTGTGGTTACGGTGATCCCCTATTATGAGGAATTTCTGCGTAAATGGCCCACCCTAGAAGATTTGGCACAGGCCGATTTAGACCAGGTGTTAAGCCAATGGGCCGGACTTGGTTATTATGCCCGCGCACGAAATCTGCATAAATGCGCCCAATATATTACAGATGAATTGCAGGGTGTTTTTCCTAATGACGAGAAATCATTACAGCAATTACCGGGCGTTGGCCCTTATACGGCGGCGGCGATTGCAGCGATTGCCTTTGGCGCGCAGGCCACCGTCATGGACGGCAATATTGAACGGGTTATGGCCCGCATGTTCAATGTGACCACCCCCCTGCCGGATGCCAAGCCAGAGTTAAAACAATTGGCCGAGCGCCTGACACCGGCCCGGCGCGCCGGCGATTATGCCCAGGCGGTCATGGATCTGGGCGCGGATATTTGCGGCCCCAGAGTTTTAAAATGCGCGGGCCGCTGCCCCTGGGAAGAAAATTGCGCCGCAAATGCACTCGGCAGTGCCGCCCAATTGCCCGCCCGAAAAGCCAAAAAAGCAAAACCAACGCGGCGGGGCTATGCTTTYTGGGCGGAATATAACGGCCATCTTTGGCTCTGCCGGCGGCCCGAAAATGGTTTGCTCGGCGGCATGATGGAAGTGCCCTCCTCTGACTGGCTGGAATCGCCGGACTGGGGTGCGGTGCCCATGCCGCAAATCCCGATCATCGCCAACTGGAAAGAAACCCCCGGCATGGTGCGTTACAGCTTTACCCATTTTCATCTGGAAATAAAAGTCATCCGGCTCGAGCTATTGGAAATGATTGACCTTCAGGAAGGCGACTGGTTCCCCTTCAGCCAGATAGACGACCTCGCCCTGCCGACCGTCATGCTGAAAATCATCGACCACCTCAAAGAACCGGTTCTTGATTTGTAGGGAAGATTTGCCGAATTGCTATATGTTTAATTTAACAATCGTCCGTCTTGTCAATATAGGTCAATTTACCAAAAGATGACTTGCCCACGAGCCTGCGGCCAACCATACCCCCCAGCATTAGAATTACAGATCCAATTGTTGTAAAAATCAAACAAAATAATAAAGCCCCCAATACAGCCTTGAAACCATGAAGGCTTTCATCATTCCAAGACAAAACATCAAAGCCTATAGCACCAAATATTCCCATAATACCGAATATAATGCCCCAAAATGATATATTACTAATCAATCCTATTTTGAAAATTGTTCCCGACGGCAATTGTTGAATTGTTAATTCACTTAATGTTTTTTTACTCATATAAATACTCCCCTATCCGCCTGCAAGTATATCTAAAGATACTCATGGATTCAAGCCATAGCTGTCACCCTGAATTTAGTTCAGGGTTCATGCTTGAAACATTTTTAGTAACGGACAAATGGATTCCGGATCAAGTCCGGAATGACGGGAAAAATCATGGTTTAGAAGCGGACGGCAATCTTGTCATAGTCTTCAAAGTGGCTAAGAGGGCCGACGGCGGCGAGGGAGAGTTTGTTTTGGTCAAGCATCCGGTCCATATAGCGCATGACGGCGATATCATCGACCTGATTGATTTGTGCCATAATCTCGGCATGAGGGATGGGCCGTCCGAAAATCATCATTTGCCGGCCCAATTGTTCCATGCGGCTGGYGGTGCTTTCCAGTGACATCATCATACCGGCCCGCATTTGCGCGCGGGCGCGCATAATCTCATCCATTGAAACAGACTGGGATAATTTATGCATTTCTTCGGCGACCACAGGGATTAATTCTTTGACCTGATCCGGGCTGGTGCCCGCATGAATGGCAAAACTGCCGCCATCCACATAGGATTGCATAAAATTATAGATGGAATAAACCAGCCCCCGCTTCTCGCGCACCTCTTGAAAAAGCCGCGAAGACATGCCGCCGCCCAAAATCATCGACATGATCTGCGCCGCATAGAAATCAGGGTCTTTGAAAGCAACGCCTTCAAATCCAATGAGCAGATTAACCTGCTCCAGATCCCGCTCATCCAGCCCAGCCCCGCCGTGATAGGTAGCTTTTTCACATGTCCCGGCCCGCGCAGGCCCAAGGCCCTGGAATAAGGTGCCGACCTGAGCAATAAAATCATCCTTGTTGAAATTACCGRAAGCCACCACAACCATTTGCTCTGCCTTATAATGGTCGGACATATATCCGGCCAGCTCATCCCGGCTAAAGCCATTGACCAGGTCTATCGTGCCCAGAATTGGCCGGCCTACAGATTGATCAGGAAAGGCGGCTTCCTGAAAATAATCAAAAACAATATCATCGGGCGTGTCATTGGCTTGGCCGATTTCCTGAATGATCACGCCGCGCTCACGTTCCAGCTCTTGTGGATCAAAAATGGAATTCTGCAATATATCCGCCAGAACATTTACCCCAAGCGGCAAATCCTCTTTCAGCAGCCGTGCATAATAGGTGGTATGCTCGCGGGAGGTATAGGCATTGAGATAACCGCCCACATCCTCGATCGCTTCGGCTATATCACGGGCGGATCTGGTTTTTGTCCCTTTAAAAGCCATATGTTCCAGCATATGCGACAAGCCATTCTGATGGGGCTGCTCGTGGCGGCTGCCCACATCAGTCCAGACGCCGACTGTTGCGGTTTCCACATGGGGCATAATATCGGTCACAATGCGCAGACCATTATCAAGTATGGTGACATCTGCCGTCATAAGTTTTTCCGAATATAGGATTTCAAGGCATCTAGGTCGTGGTCAAGATGATCGTATTTTTCCGGCCGTTCGAATAAATCGGCCATATGGGCAGGTAACTGCGGATGTTGTCCGGTCAGCTTTTCCACCGCCTCGGGGAATTTGGCCGGATGGGCCGTGCTTAACATCACCATGGGGGTTGCTTTATCGGCATTTTTCATTGACGCCGCCTTGACGCCAACGGCCGTATGGGGGTCGATCGTCATGGCAGACTGATTAAAGACAGCCTTGATGGTCGCCTCGGTTTCTGCTTCGCTGACCTGCCGGGCATCAAAAATATTCTGCGCTTTAGCCAATGCTGCCGGGCCTAATGTAAAGCTGCCCGACTGATTAAAGCCCTCCATCAAACGGCGGACTTCATCCCCTTTGCCGTCATAGAGATTATAAAGCAAGCGTTCAAAATTGCTGGATACCTGAATATCCATGCTCGGGCTGATGGTGGGGCTTACGGTGCCAACGGTATAATCGCCCGTCGTTAAAACGCGGGTCAATATATCATTACGGTTCGTGGCCACGATCAATTGTTTGATCGGCAGGCCCATCTGCTGCGCCACATAGCCCGCATAAATATCGCCAAAATTACCCGTGGGCACCGAATAGGATATCWCACGATCCGGCGCACCAAGGGCGACGGCAGAGGTGAAATAATAGACAATTTGCGCCATAACACGGGCCCAGTTGATACTATTAACCGCCGATAAAGTAATCTCGTCCCGAAAGGAAAGGTCATTGAACAAGGCCTTGACCATGGCCTGACAATCATCAAAGTTTCCATCAATCGCCAGATTATAGACATTGGGCGACAAAACAGTGGTCATCTGTTTGCGCTGTACGTCCGATACCCGGCCTTTGGGGTGAAGCATGAAAATTTCGGCGCAGGCACGATCCCGGATACATTCAATGGCCGCAGACCCCGTATCGCCGGAGGTRGCGCCCACAATGGTTACCTTGCGGCCTTGTCTGGTTAAAACATGATCAAATAAATGACCCAGAAGCTGCAAAGCCACATCTTTAAAAGCCAATGTGGGGCCATGGAATAATTCCAATATCCACTCATTATGGTCCAATTGCGCCAAAGGCACCACGGCCTTATGACGGAAACTGCCATAGGCTTTTGAAATTATTTCTGCAAAATCATCTTCGCTGATACTGCCGCCGCAGACAAATGGCTTCATCACATGAAAAGCCACATCCTGATAGGACATGCCGCGAAATGACCGGATGTCGTCATGGCTCATCTGAGGCATTGTGGCCGGCAAATACAGGCCGCCGTCACGGGCAAGTCCGGTAAGCAGAACATCTTCAAATCCAAGCTCCGGGGCTTGGCCGCGGCTACTGACGTATTTCACTCTAAAACCTCTTATGTGTGGCGCATAATGGCAATCTGTTGCGAATCATTTTTAATTCGGTGGCAAATCCTATCAGTTTGTCTTGATGATGCAAGTCAGAACTGACTTTGATCCTCTTCACGCCGGCGTACATTGAACATGATGTAAATAACCAGCAATACAATCGCCAGACCATACCATGTCATGGCATAATCCAGATGATTATTGACAATATTCAACTGGCTGCGTTCCCCGATGGGATATTGCCCCTCATTAGAGGTTTTATCAGCATAGAGAAACATCGGGAATAGCTCCGTCAAATGCTGCGCTTCTTTCATGCCATTTAAGTCTGCATAAAACCACAGGTTATGTTCAACGTCATTTTCCGGCGCGAAACGTTCCTTTTGCCAGCTTTTGCGCAGCAGTCCGGTAATCTGAACCTCTTCGGAATTAATCGTTTCGGGACGCGACATCTGTTCTTTCAGATTTTCCGGCACCCAGCCCCGATTAATAATCACAATTTTACGGCCCCCGATATTATCTTTAAGCATCAATGGCGTGAAGAGATCATAACCAGGCCTGCCCGTCGGGCCAGCATTATAAAGCGGCATTTCCCGCATATGTAAAAAACGCCCTGTTACCGTCACATGCCGATAAACCCAGTCATCCGGGTCTTCCACTGTGGCGGGCAGCGCAACAGGCGGCAGGCCATAACGCATTTCCAGTTTTTCGATAAGACCCATTTTCCAATTAAGCCTTTCCACCTGCCAATTACCAAGCAGGCATAGAATGATCAATATGGGAATGGTCATGATGGTTGGCCAGAAACGCGGCCTGAATTGATACTTAGCGATCGAACTTACCTTCCTCTGCCTTGAAATGATATTGCAGCGCCACCATAAGCGCTYTGGCCGGACGCATCAACAATAATGAGCCGCCAACAATAGAAGGGGACCRAAGCAGAAAATGGAGCCATAAGGGGGGCTGGAATTTTACCTCCACGATAAGCGCAAGACCAACAATAAGAAGGCCGAGAAACATAACGATAAACGGCGCGGGGCCATCTCCTGCATCAAAAATGTCATAATCCAGTTCACAGTTTGTGCATTTATCTTTGAAGGTCAAAAAACCAGTATATAATTTTCCAACCCCGCACTTTGGACAAACGCACAACAGCCCCGCCCGAAGGGGCGAGACTGCTTTATTTTCAGATGCGTTTTTCACCAAACATCCAGTTAATGTGCGCCGACTATCCCCGCGCCGCCCACATAGATGCTGACGAATAATACCAACCAGACAACATCAACAAAATGCCAATACCAGGCGGCAGCTTCAAAACCAAAATGATGCTTAGGTGTGAAATGCCCTTTCAGTCCGCGCAGCAAACATACCATAAGGAAGATAGTTCCGATCAGAACATGCGCCCCGTGAAACCCTGTTGCCATATAGAATGTGGAACTATAGATATTCGCGTCAAAAGCAAAGGTTGCAATAGAATATTCATAAATCTGAATGCCGGTAAAGGCTGCGCCAAGCAGGATCGTAAAGATCAACATATTGATGAATGTTTTACGGTCGCCTTCCTGCAGGGCATGATGCGCCCATGTCACTGTCGTACCGGACGTGAGCAAAACAAGCGTATTAACGAGCGGCAAATGCCAGGGATCAAGCGTTTGAATATCCTGAGGCGGCCAAACAGCGCCGATGGCTTCTGTGGGAAAGATACTGGCATTAAAATAGGCCCAGAACCATGCCACAAAGAACATGACCTCTGATATAATAAACAGGAACATACCGTACCGCAGTCCAAGCTGCACGATCGGGCTATGATGCCCCTCATGTTCGCCCTCTTTGATCACATCAGCCCACCAGCTATAGGCCCCAAACAGAACAACCAAGGTGCCAATATAAAATACCACGCTGTATGATCCGGGCATACTCGCCAATAGGGGCAGTTCGTGCATATATTTAACAGCGCCAACGGCCATAAGAAAAGCGCCAACGGCACAGACTATGGGCCATGGGCTTGGGTCTACGAGATGATAATCATGTTCTGGTGCATGTGAATCTGACATTTTGATTCCTTACTTAACCTTTGTTATTAAAGTTACTTGAGCCATATGTTGTTCTCAGGCATTACCCGGGCAACATAGTCTCTCCCATTAGTTTTCCGGTGCCTTGAAAAAAGTATAGGAAAGGGTAATTTCCTTCACTTCTTCCAGATTTTTGTCATTGGCTATTTCCGGATCAATGAAGAAAGTGATCGGCATATCCACTTCTTCGCCCGGAGCCAATGTTTGCTCTGTGAAACAGAAACATTCAATTTTGCTAAAATAAATACCGGCCTTAAATGGTGTCACATTAAAGGTCGCCGTACCGGTAATTGTTTCCGTACTGTTATTGATAGCCTTATAAAAAACAAGGGCCTCTTCCCCGATTTTTACTTTGACTGACCGCTGAACAGGTTTGAAATACCACGGCAATTTGTTATTAACATCCGAATTAAATCTTACGGTCATATCGCGCATCAGGATATTGCCATTAGAAGCTTCTGCCTGCTGCGTCGTGCCGCCAAAACCTGTGACCTGACAAAATAACTTATAGAGCGGCACAGATGCCGCCACTAATGCGAACATAGCCGCAAGTACGCCCAGTAAAATAATCGCGGTCTTTTTATTGCTCGCAGTATGGGGGGGCACATATGCCGTCATAATGGGTTAAATCACATTCATTTTTGCAAGAGTAACGAAGAAAAACAAGGCCACTAAAGCCAATAAAATTCCGCCCAAAGCGTAATTCCGGCCGGCACGTTTTTTATGTTCTTCATGTAATGGCATTAGATCATCCTTCCGATCAATACTTCCCCGCCCATCACCGCGAATAAAGAAAACAGATAGAAAATCGAATAGAAGAATGTTTTCTTCGCTGTTTTTACGTCTTTTTTSAAAGCTAACAAAAGAGAAAGATAAATAAATATAGCCCCAAGACCAATCGCCGTCATCGCATATACAGGCCCGGCAAARCCCATGAACCACGGTAGTACCGAAACAGGCACCATAAGCAGCGTATAAATCAAAATCTGTTTTCTGGTTTCGGCTTCACCGGCAATCACCGGCAACATCGGGATACCCGCCGCCTTGTAGTCTTTGCAGGAAAATAACGCCAATGCCCAGAAATGCGGCGGTGTCCACATGAATATCAAACCAAACAGAACAATGGCTTCGATGTTAACATCCCCCGTAACCGCCGCCCATGCGATCATCGGCGGAAAGGCACCCGCCGCGCCGCCAATAACAATATTCAGGGGGGTACGGCGTTTCAACCAGACAGTATAAACCACCACATAAAACAAGATTGTCATCAAAAGCAATGCGCCRGCAACATAATTTACCGAAAGCCCCATCATCAAAACAGACGCCGTGGATAACGCAACCCCAAAATGAAGGGCCGTCTGGCGATCCATGCGGCCGGAAGGAATCGGCCGATCGGCCGTCCGTTTCATGAGGGCATCAAGGTCGGCTTCATACCACATATTCAAACAACCCGCAGCCCCCGCACCAACCGCAATACAAAGAATAGCCGTAAAGGCAATCACCGGATGGATATCCCCCGGGGCCATTATCATACCGACCACGGCGGTAAAGATAACCAGAGACATCACGCGTGGCTTCAAAAGCGCAAAAAAATCACCCGCGCCGGGAAGATAGTCTTCTCGGATATTTTGACCTAATGTCGGGGCACCTGTCTGCATATTCAGCCTTAAAACTCAAGTGAATGAAAATCTTTGCGAACCGGGCCCTTTCATAAAGCCCGATCCCCCTTAAAAATTTATTTAATACGCGGAAGTTCGTTGAACTGATGGAAGGGCGGCGGTGAGGACAATGTCCATTCAAGCGTCGTCGCGCCTTCGCCCCATTGATTATCACCRACCCGYTCTTTTGAACGCAGYGTCATATAAACACCAACCAGAAAGACCAATGTACCAAARCCTGTGATCATATAGCCCACTGTCGATACATAGTTCCAAAGATGATACGCATCAGGATARTCCGGAATACGGCGCGGCATGCCGGCCAGACCCAAGAAATGCTGAGGGAAGAAAATCACATTCACCCCAACAAATGTCACCCAGAAATGTAATTTACTTATGAATTGCGGATAAGGCTTGCCGCTCATTTTTCCAATCCAGTAATACCAGCCCGCGAATATGGAGAATAAAGCCCCCATAGACATGGTGTAATGGAAATGAGCCACCACATAATATGTATCATGCATGGCCGTATCAACGCCCGCATTCGCCAGCACCACGCCGGTCACGCCGCCAATGGTAAACAGGAATATCATGCCAAGCGCAAACAGCATGGGGGTTTCAAATTTGATAGAGCCGCCCCACATGGTCGCAAGCCACGAAAATATTTTAATGCCGGTTGGCACAGCGATTACCAAGGTCGCTGCGGTAAAGTAAGCCTTGGTATCCACATCCATACCCACGGTATACATATGGTGCGCCCAGACAACAAAACCAACGACCCCGATGGCAACCATGGCATAAGCCATCCCCAGATAGCCAAAAATCGGCTTGCGTGAGAAAGTGGAAATAATATGACTGACCAAGCCAAAGCCCGGAAGGATCAGAACATAAACTTCCGGATGGCCAAAGAACCAGAATAAATGCTGATAGAGCAGCGGATCGCCGCCGCCGGCCGCATCAAAGAAATAAGTGTCAAAATTACGATCCGTTAACAACATGGTGATGGCCCCGGCAAAAACGGGCAAGGACAATAATAATAGAAAAACCGTAACCAGAACTGACCAGACGAACAAAGGCATCTTATGCAATGTCATGCCCGGCGCACGCATGTTGAAAATTGTACAGATAAAGTTGATGGCGCCCAAAATGGACGACGCCCCGGCCAAATGCAGGGAGAAAATAGCCAGATCAACCGCAGGGCCGCCATGGCCGGATGTGGAAAGCGGTGCATAAACCGTCCATCCAGTGCCAACGCCCGGATAGGTAGCCCCTTCGACAAAGATAGAGATTACCAACAGGGCGATCGCCGCAGGCAACAACCAGAAACTGATGTTATTCATACGCGGGAAGGCCATATCCGGCGCGCCAATCATAAGAGGCACGAACCAGTTACCAAAACCGCCAATCAAAGCCGGCATAACCATAAAGAAAACCATGATCAAGCCGTGACCTGTGGTTAAAACATTAAAGAAATGCTTGGCAGCTTCCACATCCCCGCCCGTAAAATTGGTTAAAAAATCAATGCCCGGCTCCATCAATTCGCCGCGCATAAGGCCTGACATCGCCCCGCCGATAATACCGGCCAATATTGCAAAGATAAGATACATCGTACCAATATCTTTATGATTTGTTGAAAGTACCCAACGGCGCCAGCCTGTTGGAATGCCGTGTGCTTCGCTACCCATTATACAGTATCCCTTTACTGCTGAGCCGGCAGCATTGCTACCCGCGTCAGGTTATCTGTTTTATTCGTTGCATATTCTTCTCGTGCCATTGCGATCCAGGCGTTATATTTCTCTTCAGAAACCACCTCGACCATTATCGGCATGAAACCATGGTCTTTGCCGCAAAGTTCAGAACATTGGCCATAATACATGCCTTCACGCTCTGCCTTGAACCAGGTTTCATTCAACTTGCCCGGCACCGCATCAATTTTCACCCCAAAGGCCGGAATGGCCCAAGCATGAATAACGTCGCCCGCCGTAATGATCATCCGCACCGTTTTGTTCACCGGCACCACCATATGGGTATCCGTACCAAGCAATCTGGGATGCCCGGCTGCGGCGGCCTCTTCATCGCTTAACATGGTCGCATCAAAAGAAAAATCATCRTGATCCGGATATTCATAGGACCAATACCATTGATGACCAATGGCCTTTACCGTCAGATCTGCCTCTGGAATAACGTCCGTGAGGTACAACAACCTGAAAGAAGGCACCGCAATGATCAGCAATATGACGATTGGCAATATGGTCCAGACAACTTCCAATCCCGTATGATGGGTTGTCTTTGATGGTATCGGATTTGCCTTGGCATTAAATTTTATAAAGATGTAAATCATCACAAACATCACAAATAAGGTTATCGCGATACACATGATTAACAAGCCATTATGGAATGAAACAATGTCGCGCATGACCTCTGTTGCAGGTTCCATGAAACCCAGCTGATCGGGTTTGGCTTTATAGATACCATCGGCCAGAACAGCTGCGCCGCCGGATAGAAGAGTGACCAGAAATACAGCCACGGTACTTAATATTTTATTGAGAGACATAATCCGTCCTACCCCTTAAATCCACAAATGAATTAAGAAACAATCGCATATCCGAATGATATAAAATTTCTGGTCCCACCCCGAAAAATACCCCGAAAAAAACGACAGTTTCGAATCTTATAACTATAAAATTGATCTAGCTCAAGAAACTATTATCAATTTCATTTATATGATTAGCATTGACATAAATCAATGCGTTTATTTGCAATGGCTTACAGCCTTGTTTTTTTTACGGTTCCTCGAAGAAAACCTGTTCTTGCAAATAAGAACCTGCCTCGTTTATAGTTAAGATCACAGGAAATTATAAAAATTACGGGTATGTTGATAGTATGACAAACGATAACACATCAGATTCACTTTTTTTTTCAGATGCAGGTTTTGCTTCAGATTCGGGYCTTGAYAGCGTTCGCACCCAGCGCATCGTTGACGAAGCCCTTCATGGCATGGATGACGGGGAGCTTTATCTGCAATATGCCCAGTCCGAGAGCTTTTCCTTTGATGATGGCCGCTTGAAAGCTGCGGCCTATGATACCACCAGGGGGTTTGGCCTGCGGTCTGTTCAGGGCGAGGTCAGCGGCTATGCCCATTCGTCTGAATTAAGCGAAGAGGCGCTGCGGCGGGCCAAAGAGACGGTTCAGTCCATAAAATCGGGCAAAAATGCCACCCTCGCCATTCATCCCAAAGGCACCAATGAGAAGCTTTATTCCGAAGAAAACCCCCTGCTCGGCATGGCGTTCAAGGATAAAATCAGCCTGTTGGAAGAAATTGACGCCTATGCCCGCGCGCGCGATCCAAAAGTCTGTCAGGTCAGCAGCTCTATCTCCGGCGAATGGCAGACCATAGAGATTATCCGGCCCGGCGGCCATAGGGTGCGCGACATCCGGCCCCTTGTGCGCCTGAATGTGAGCGTTGTGGTCAAGGACGGCGACCGTATGGAAAGCGGCTATCAGGGCGCAGGCGGGCGGTATGAGTATGCCCAATTKCTCACAACAGAAAACTGGAAGGGGCAAGTGGATGAAGCCCTCAGGCAAGCCATGGTCAATCTGGACAGCATCGCGGCCCCGGCCGGTGAAATGGATGTGGTGCTTGGCCCCGGCTGGCCCGGCGTCCTGCTTCATGAAKCCATTGGCCATGGATTAGAGGGCGATTTCAACCGCAAGGGAACCTCGGCCTTTGCCGGATTGCTGGGGCAGAAGATCGCGGCCAAAGGCGTGACTATTGTGGATAATGGCACCCTTGAAAATCGGCGCGGCAGTCTGACGTTTGATGATGAAGGCACCCCGACCAATTGCACCACCCTGATCGAGGATGGGATTCTCGTGGGCTATATGCAAGACCGGATGAATGCCCGCCTGATGGGCGTGGAAGCCACAGGTAATGGCCGGCGGCAAAGCTATGCCCATCAGCCTATGCCGCGCATGACCAATACCTATATGCTTGCCGGCAATCAAGATCCCGCAGAAATCCTCGAAGGGGTCAAAGACGGGCTTTATGCCGTTAATTTCGGCGGCGGRCAGGTGGATATCACCAATGGCAAATTCGTCTTCAGCTGCACCGAGGCCTATCTGGTCAAGGATGGCAAAATCGGCGCACCGGTCAAGGGCGCGACCCTGATCGGTAACGGCGCGGACGTTTTAACCAAGGTCTCCGCCATCGGCAATGATCTGGAACTGGACAGCGGCGTCGGCATCTGCGGCAAGGCCGGACAAAGCGTCCCCGTTGGTGTCGGCCAGCCCACGTTAAGAATAAACGGCTTAACAATAGGAGGCACCGATGGCTGATTTTTTTGATGCTCTGACACAAAAGCATATTGATTTCATCAACCAGCAACAGATGTTTTTCGTCGCCAGYGCSYMYWWWSRAKGMSKKAWWAMWYWRKMSYMAMASGGGCWGRAWWSWWWMYSMATYAWYTCKSMSMCCRWKGWYYGCTAYCTTGATTATATSGGCAGCGGCAACGAAACCGCCGCSCATATGCTGGAYGATGGCCGCATTACRATCATGTTCAACAGCTTTACCCGTGCCGCCCTGATCATGCGGCTGTACGGCAGCGGCAAATCCCATGCCCCGGGCAGCGCGCGCTTTGATGASCTGATGACATTATTTGATGACGCCCCCGGCATCCGCCAGATTTTCACCATCAAAATCRACARYCTGCAAACCTCCTGCGGCTWYGGCGTGCCCATCTATGAAAAAGCAGAAGAACGCCAGACCCTGCACAAATGGATCAACAGCAAAGACGAACATAGCCTGAAAGACTATTTCAACGAAAAAAACCTTACCAGCATCGATGGCCTGCCGACGGTGGGGTGAAACTCGCTTTTACTTGCAAAATGGGGCAAATAATGATTAACTTAATTAAATTGATCATTATTTAAGGATAAGACATGGAGGTTTACTCCGCATCCGATGCCAAACGGGAATTTGGCGAACTCTTGATAAAATCCCAACGCGCCCCCGTTCATGTAACCCGTAACGGCAAACCAATAGCGGTTGTTCTGTCCGAAACAGATTATCAGGCCTTGAAACTTCAATCGCTGCGAACGGCCTTAATCGAAGGCGAAGAAAGCGGTTCTGCCRGTGATCTTGATATGGAAGAAATTCGCAGGAAAGCAAAACAGGCCGCAGGACTAATCACGAAGAATGCTTAATATTCATAAGCAAGTCTTAGCTGAAAAAGACCTGATAGATATATGGCTTTATTCATTTGAAAATTGGGGCGAAGCAYAAGCAGATAAATATCATGACGGCCTGACAGAGGCCTTTTCAACCATTGCCCAAAACCCTTCTATTGGGACAAACTGTGATGACGTRCGYCAAGGCTATAGAAAATACGGCTCCCATCGACATCTTATCTTTTACCGAGTGCGTGATGACACCATCCATATCATCCGCGTCCTTGGTGAAGAAATGGATTATAATAAACATCTGGAATGAGGAAGCAGAATTAAATAGTATACTGTCCCCAGATTTCCCCAAGTATTAATGTTCCAGGATCACCTGGGTTTTCTCCTGGAATAAATATTGGCCCATCTTGCGGAAGATTAACAACACTCATTTTCTAACCCCTTTTCATCAGTTTTAAATTCGAAATATAATTGTCCAACAATGTAGTAATATCTTGTAATTTAGCTGAACCCATAAATAGTAAAATATTTGGTTTCGTATGAAGGCCTATCCATGACTTGGTAAATTGTGAATAATTATCAACATCTAAATAAATCTGGTATTTCCACCATGTATAAGGACAAGATGTTGCATGATATCCTTTTACTTTTATCCAAGGAATTAGCGGATAATCTACAGGCATTAAATTACTTATCAACAACCCATCACACGTAAATATCAAATAAGGGCGTTTCTCTCTTAAAACACGAATAATGACAAAAACAGACAATGCTGAAAAACAAAGCATGAATATTCCAGCGCCCCAACGAAGGGGAGAGTGATCAACCATCATATTTGCGAAAATTGCATATCGGTTTGCCGTATCTGATTTCGAGAAATCCGTTCCTAAAAGTAACACGCTAGCGCAAATTCCNAAAAAAAGGAAACACCCAATTATAGCAAGAATATATAGCCTCGAATAAGGAATCCTATATTCCTCACCTTCCCTGAATTTGTCTGGCAATATCGTCATCCCCCAAGCTCCATCACCTTGCGCTCGCTCGTTTCCGCTAAATATCTCATGCCACTTTTCTCCMKWKWTWSKTTWMRGWTAYMRWATGRTMAWMNTTATYWWWRSCWKMMRWWWWMRSAYTTTYYKRWYMYKYYSMRRKSRRRRYRTTSRYSRTSKSRSYKTYTTBKAKSTAGGTGCGGTAGTCTGCTGCCGTCTGGAAATTGCCGAGGATGACATTGATCGCCTCGCCCTGTGGGGTCAGAGTCATTTGATTTTATCTTTTTTTGTTTTCTCACGGTATGCCTTTGATTTTCTGTCGCCGCCGCGTTGTTTCGGGGTTACCCTGCGTGCCAATGTGCGGGCGATCTGTTGCTTGAATGGCTCATTGCCCAACACCCAGCCTTTGTTTGTCGTGTCCGTTATATCAGCAACATCACGCTCTGTCATAGTATGRTCAAACAGGGCGGCATAGGCCTCTTGCCTTTGGGGCTCATCCGGCCCAAGGTCAAGGTAACAGGCATGAGGTGTCAGCAGGGAAATCTGTTTGTCCATGGCATTCCCCTGAAAACTAGACCACGGATATTCCGCTGGATGAGACACCATACCCGCCCGTACCGGATTAAGCTCAATATAGCGACTTACCAGCAACAGATAACGCAGGCTGTCAATTAGACTGGATTTATAACGCCCCTCCCATAACGTTCCGGAGCGTTTGTAGGTCAGGTTGATATAGCGAACATACGCCCGGCCCAGAGACTGCATCATCTGGCTGACCCCGGTTTTGCTGCGCGGCGTGACAAGGAGATGTACATGGTTGGTCATCAGGATAAAGGCATGAACCGCCACATTATGCTGTCTTGCATAATGTTTCAGCCTGTCCAGATAGAACGTGTAATCATCATCGGCGAAGAAAATAGCCTGACGATTATTACCGCGTTGTATGACATGTTGGGGAACGTCCGGTAAATTCATTCTGGCAAGTCGGGCCATGGTCGTGCGTACTTTCGATGAGTTAAAACATAAGACTAACACGGGCAGAAAACAAAATCAATCAACTCTGACCCCATTGATCGCATCTAAACATTCACAGAAGCGACCAATATGAATCCGGATTCAACAGCTAAAGCGGAAAGAGCCCCATATGCCGCATTCAGTTGAATATCACCATTCAGCTCAAAAAAGTCTCTTACCTTCCTGTAAAACACA
>NVVM01000035.1 GCA_002402225.1 Alphaproteobacteria bacterium | reverse complement strand
AGGCCCTCAAATCGGGCCTTCATGTGAAATTAGAAGCTCAAAATATGGGATCCGTTAGTTTTAACGTGAGATGAAAATTGCTGTCAAGAAGATCGGGTCAGGACTTGTTAATTTCATATAATTCTGCCACCCTGATATAATAGAGCGCTCTAAAATATGTCTGAGGCCCTAGGTCTGTGAACAATAAAGGTTATGGTGTATGTCGCCATTCCCGCGGCGTGCAGTCATATAGCTTTTTGAAATTCCGTCCGAAATGTGAAAGATCATTAAAGCCCCATTGAAAGGCTATTTCGGCAATGGATTTATTATTATGTGATGGATTTTTAAACTCCTCGCCACATTTTTCCAACCTTGATTTCAAGACGGTGCGGCCAAAGGAGCTGTCATTATTTTCAAATAATTTATGGATATAACGCACGGAAACATTTAAATGTTCTGCGGCTGTCGCCGGGCTTAAATCCGGATCTGCAAGGTTTCTCTCGATGAAGCAACATAGCATATCAAGCTGTATGGATTTTGACTGCAGGCCGTTGAGCGTTTTCTTTTGAGGAATTTCGTTAAAAATTATTGGTAGAAACCCAAGGAAATTCTGGACAAGCCTTTCCTCATTTGCCGGATGAGACACAAGGTCTGGCACCATCAGGGCTTTAATGTAATTGAGCCCCAACTGATGCAGACCACTTGCAGAAGGCGGCTTAACCGCTGTAATGCAATGGGGGCTATACATACGAGAGTGTATGGCTGATTTGGGAATTTTTACGCAAAGCTGTTCAAATTTATCCTCAAAAGACAAAACATAAGGCCGGGTTGTATCCACAAGGGTATAATCCCCCACATCAAGCGCCACCTGACGATCCGCCTGATGAACCATGCCCCGGCCTTTTTGCTGCAACAAGAGGAAATATTCATCTTTGNACGATCGGGAAATTTCGCGGTTCCCGCGATTTACGGTTTGAGCTTCGGAAATAATATAGGAAATATCCAGATCCGCTTGCGCGTGGCAACTTATGCTGCCCATAAAGGATCCGCCGTTGCCCCGCCTTGGCGACAGATCTGTATAGGTATCACAAATGATTTCGCGCCAATAAGCGAATTGCTCTTTTTCCGGTAATTGCTGCGTTGTCCATATTTTATTCATATATTTTACCTTGCGTTAATTACACTACTGAATGTGACAATTGTCAAGCCTGTGCCGAAATTGACCCTTAATATGCACAATTTACAGGGTTTTAGGTGCGCGGAAATCCGAGAATTTTGATCTGAATACTCATATTATGGGATACAGGAAGAATAAACAGTCAAAAAAATAAACTAACCATAGGGAGAAGGAATATGAATAGGACAAGCTTGAAAATAACCGGCATGACGGCATTATTGCCGCTGATGATTGGCGCGAATAGTGCCGTAGCCGAGGAGGCGGAGAAAACCCGTTTTATGGAACTGGAAGAAGTTGTGGTCACCGCCCGCAAGCGGGAAGAAGGTCTGCAAAACACGCCGATTTCCATTACGGCCGTCTCCAGTGAAGGGCTGGAAAAACGCCAGATCATCTCTATGGATCAGGTGAGCAATATAACGCCGAACCTGACAATTAATACATCATCGGCTTTTTCCGGCAGCAGCCAGACACCGGCGGTTTTCCTGCGGGGCATTGGCCAGACTGATTTTACCCTGAATACGGATCCGGGAGTTGGTATATATGTGGACGGCGTATATATTTCCCGCTCTGTCGGGGCGCTTCTTGACCTTGTGGATGTGGAAAGAGTTGAGATATTGCGCGGGCCGCAGGGAACGCTTTTCGGGCGCAATACCATTGGCGGATCAATCAGCATAACAAGCAACAAACCCGCCGATGACCTTTCCGGCAAGGCAAAAGTTACCATAGGCAGCGATAACTGGCTGATTTTATCCGGTAATATATCCCTGCCCATAAGCGATAACCTGAAGGCCAAAGTCACGATCCAGAATCAGGACAGGGATGGTTATGTCACGCGCACGGCGGATGGGGTCAAGCTTGGGGATGATAACAGCACATCTTTCAGGGGGGCCTTGCTCTGGACGCCGACAGATAAATTATCCTTTTATCTGGTGGGAGATTACACCACAGCCCGCGAGAACGGGGCGCCGTTATCCTTGACGGAAGTGAATGAGGCCGCGCCTTTTGCGGCTATACATAATATTTTTGTGGCCCCCGGCCTTGTCCCGGACCTGGGGAACGGCGCTTTTTATAATGACCAATATATCACAGGTAATTTATATGAAACCGCCGGGACGGAGCCTGTCTTCTCTGATCTTGACGTTTGGGGCTTAATGTTAACGGCGGAATATCAGGGCGATATGTTTGACGTTAAATCCATCACGTCATACCGGAATCTGGACAGTAAATTTTCCAGAGACGGGGATGGTTCCCCTTTAAGAATTAATGCTACGGCGAATATTTTTACCTATGATCAATTCTCTCAGGAAGTACAATTTCTGGGCCAGGGTTTGGATGACAGGATGAACTGGATATTGGGCCTGTATTACTTTGAAGAAAGCGGCAACGATAATAATACGGTTGATTTTGGCTATGTAAGTTTCCGTTCGGGCGGGGCGGTAAAGAATAAATCCTATGCGGCCTTTTTTCAGACAACCTATGATGTCACCGATAAATTTAGCGTAACCGGGGGCTTGCGTTATACGGATGAGACCAAGAAATTCAATCCTGTGACATTTATATTGGAACAGCGGGTTCCTCTTCCGGTTCCGCCATTCCCGCCGTTTCTGAATTTTACCAATGGTCAGCTTCTGGTGCCGGAAGGTCAGGTGGAAACGGGCGTTGGCAAATGGACACCGATGATCAATCTTGCCTATCAATGGACTGAAGGTTTGATGACATACGCTACATTTTCCCAAGGGTTTAAAAGCGGCGGTTTTACCCAGCGTATTTTCCCGGCACTGGCCGCCGTACCGTCCTTTAATCCGGAAACCGTCAATGTCTATGAAGCGGGCTTTAAATATAGCGGGCTTGAAGGGCGTATGCGCCTGAATGGGTCGGCCTATTATACGGATTATGCCAACCTTCAGGTTACCGTTCAGATTGGTGTCGMMYSRMMGMYCSASAAWGNNRCYRWARMMKMMAYCWMWGGCTNYTGARCTGGNNANANMYSSWGWYMRWMCCKGTWSAKYKGAKSCANAGTGGATCTTGGCATTGGGTATATTGATGCCAAATATACGGCTTTGGATAATCAGGTGGTGGGTCTTTCATTGGACAGTAAATTGCCGGGCACCTCTGAATGGACATTAAACGGCGCTGTCTCATATGTGCTGGATATAGGTAATAGCGGCACTCTTACCCCCAGACTGGATTGGAGCTATCGATCGGAATTTTTCTTTGATGCCAATAACACCATGCAAGAAGACGGCTATCATTTGCTTAATGCCAGTATGATGTATGATAATGATAATGATAACGATTGGCGCATAACATTTTTCGTCAAAAACCTGACCAATCAAACTTACCTTACCCACGGGGAGTCAATTCTTAATCCTGCTGGTTTTGCCCTTGTTACGCCGTCTCGCAAACGCGAATGGGGTATCACTCTGTCGACCAGTTTTTAAGTGAGGTATGAGAATGTCAGAATATCACAAAAAGTTCAAAGTCGCGGCGGTTCAAGCCGTTCCCGCCTTCCTCGATCTTGATGCCGGCATTGAAAAAGCCTGCCGTTTAATCGGGGAAGCCGCCGATAACGGGGCCTCTCTTATTGCCTTTCCTGAAACATGGCTGCCCGGATATCCTTTCTGGATATGGCTTAATTCTCCGGCGATGGGCATGCAGTATCTGCATCGTTACATGGATAATTCATTGGTGGTTGGTACGCCGCCCTATGAAAAATTATGCCGCGCGGCAAAAGACAATAATATCCATGTGCTGATCGGTTTCAGTGAAAGGGACAAGGGGACTTTATATATTTCCCAAAGCCTTATCGGGCCTGAGGGCACTGTTCTGAACCATCGCCGCAAGCTGAAACCCACCCATATGGAGCGCACCATGTTTGGCGAGGGGGATGGCAGCGATTTAAAGGTTACGGAAACGGGTCTTGGCATGGTCGGGGCCTTGAGCTGCTGGGAGCATTTGCAGCCCCTGAACCGCTATGCGCTTTATGCCCAGAATGAACAGTTGCATATTGCGTCCTGGCCAAGTTTCAGCCTTTATACCGGGCTTGCCTATGCCCTTGGCCCCGAATTGAATATGGCGTCCTGCGCAACCTATGCCGCAGAGGGGCAATGTTTTGTCATCGCAGCATGCGGGGTGGTCAGTATGRAAATGCTGGAGATGYTGGATCACGCAAAGCCGGAAATGCCCTTGTTGCAGGCCGGCGGCGGCCATGCCATGATTTTTGGCCCGGACGGCAGACCATTATGTGACCCGCTGGATCCAACGGCAGAAGGCCTGCTTTATGCCGATATTGATTTTGGCGACATTATCATAGCCAAGGCCACCGCAGACCCGGCAGGACATTATTCCCGCCCGGACGTAACCCGCTTGTTATTCAATGACAAGCCACAGCGCCCTGTAGAAAAATTTACATTATTTGAAACCCCGCCTATGATGGAACCGCAGGATGCCGATATAATCATCGAAGAGGATTAAAATGCCCAAAAAAAATATGCCAGAGGGCTGGGAGCCGCCCTATCCGGCATGGTCAGCGGATCTTTCCTCCGACTATACCGATGTCGTCATTGTATATTACGGTATTCAATATAAATCAGGCGAAGAAAATTCTGCTACGGCCGCATGTTTCTTTGAGAAATTTTCACAGTCTTTAAAGGCCGGAGATGCCCCGCAGAATGTCGAACGCGGCACCGTAACGGATGGGCAGGGTTATCAAAATCATATCCTTGTTTGTTATTGGGCAGACAAGGCGGATTTTGAAAAATGGCAGAAAGATTCTCCCTTTGCCCGTTGGCTGAATGACGAAAACAGAACGCAGGGCAATGTGGGTTTCTGGATAGAGCGTCACCTGATTTTCTTGAATAAATTTGAAACAAATTTCTCTTCCACCAATCCCGTTGGGGCCGCAACCCTCGCAAAAAAAGATATGGGGGAACCCATCAGGGAACATGCCTATTGGGGCGCAATGCGTGACCGCATGCCATCATCCCCAGCGGATGATTTCAAGGCGTCCGAGACGGCTTTCAATGGGCCGGAAGATGATACTAAAGGACGGCGCATTCAGCTCCGTACGCCGGATAACCTGTGTATAATAAGGTCAGGGCAAAATTGGACATTCTGTAAGGATGAGGAACGTAGAGCCTATTTAAATCATGTTCATCCAGCGCTGATAGAAGGTATGGATTATCTGCGGGACAATCCAGAGGAAAGCGGCTGCTTGAGCTGTCGTTTGGTAACCGAAACAGACCAGAATAATGATAAGGTCAACCGCAGCTTTGGTCTGGCATATTTTAAATCCATGGCACATCTGGAAGACTGGTCAAAAAACCATCCAACACATCTTAAAATATTCCAGAATTTTCACGCRCTTGTCACACAATTCAACTTTGAAATAGAGTTACGTCTCTGGCATGAAGTGGCTGTTCTGGACAAAGATAATTCTGACTTTATTTACATAAATTGTCACRATAAAACGGGAATATTATCCTTCATAAGCGCCTAGAGCGCTCTGCTTTTAATATATGGCAAGCTTCTCCGCCAGTGACCAATCCCGCTTTACCTTAACAATTGGCTACTTTTCACCCATATCCCATCCTTATTTATCCAAAAACACAATATGCATCAGATAAAAGCAGGAAAACAGGTCGGAGCAACGCACCGCTTACGGTCTTTGTAGGTATGGGCGGGATATTTTTCAGGCGGGACAAAGCCCCGAAGGCAGAGGTGATTAATGATAATTCGCGGGATGTGGCCGACAGGCTGAAGACCATCAAAGGCTCGTTTATCCTGTCCATAAATAACGTGCCGGAGATTAGGAAACTGTTCGCGTGTTTCACCCTGCATGAGGCGAAATTGCACTATAGCATTGCAGGAAAAAATAGCGMYKKYASSWCWKSSRMKKRRSKWMTWWKYRSYWRSRRARCARSWMWYWRMTGMTSAMCARYKWRMWRMYRAMARAMAKCATKAWYRMWAGGCMWWSMCSSRYRSRKWTAAWWWTAMARRYRTGTGGAAGGGCATAATCTTCTTTGCCATAGTATTTATTCCGTTGGGGTTGGCTATTGGGTGTGGGGATAATTATATCCCTATAAATAGACATTAATGCAGTTTTAACAGCTCATTAAAACCCTATTGAGGACATATTCCTGCTGCAAAAACAAGTGTCCACTACTGCAAATTCAAGTGCCACGCTACAACCGGTCTTTAAAAACAGTAATTATGTAGGTTTTATGTAGGTTTTCTCAAGGTAAGTGGACGTTTTCGAACGTCAACCTTGCGCCAGCCTGCAGTTTGACCTGACAGATTAACCTCAGTGTCTACAATGCTATAGGGCGTAAGTACTTGAAAAGAGATGGCTCCCCGAGCAGGACTCGAACCTGCGACAAATAGATTAACAGTCTACTGCTCTACCAACTGAGCTATCAGGGATCACGCATCTTATGAAGGGTAACCAGTGACCCAACGAGGCACCTTATACAATCAGTTTTTTATCCTGCCAATAGAAAAATTGAAAAAAATGATATTAGGGTCTGTGGAATATGCGCCTGACTGCCTAGTCCTTGAAAACACGCGTAAATATGGTGTCCACATGTTTGGTGTGATAAGCCATATCGAATTTATCGTCGATCTCTTCATCGGACAGTTTGGTGGAGACTTCGGGGTCGGCTTTCAGCTCGGTGGCAAAGTCCGCGCCTTCCTCCCATACCTTCATGGCGTTGCGCTGTACAAGGCGATAGCTGTCCTCACGGCTGATTCCCGCCTGGGTAAGGGCCAGCAAGATCCGCTGCGAGTTATGCAGTCCGCCCAGCTTATCCATGTTGGCCTGCATATTCTCCGGATAGACCACAAGCTTGTCCATAACGCCTGTCAGCCGGGCCAAGGCAAAATCGAGGGTCACCGTGGCATCAGGGCCAATCATGCGTTCTACAGAGCTATGGGAGATGTCACGTTCATGCCAGAGCGCGACATTCTCCATAGCGGGCAGGGCCATACCGCGGACAAGACGTGCCAAACCGGTCAGATTTTCGGTCAGGATCGGATTGCGTTTATGGGGCATGGCAGAAGAGCCTTTTTGGCCTTTGGAGAAGAATTCTTCGACTTCGAGGACTTCTGTACGCTGAAGGTGACGAATTTCTGTGGCGATTCGCTCAACGGAGCTGGCGATGACGCCGAGCGTTGCAAAAAACATGGCGTGGCGGTCACGGGGAATGACCTGGGTGGAGGTCGGTTCAACTTCAAGGCCGAGGGCCTTGGCCACATGGGCTTCAACCCGTGGGTCAATATTGGCGAAAGTCCCGACGGCACCGGAAATCGCGCAAGTGGCGATTTCTTTGCGGGCATTTTTCATGCGTTCCAGATTGCGGTCCATTTCGGCATAGGCCTGGGCCATCTTAAGGCCAAATGTCACAGGTTCCGCATGAATGGCGTGACTGCGGCCAATGCAGACATCCATTTTATGTTCATATGCCCGGCGTTTTAGCACCGCGAGCAGKKYKTCRAKATCGKCRAKCARKATRTCKGMGGCYYKKRCCARYTGSACMTTAAAACATGTATCCAATACATCAGAAGACGTCATGCCCTGATGAACAAAACGGGCTTCCGGGCCGATATATTCCGCAAGTGACGTGAGGAAAGCGATGACATCATGTTTGACTTCCCGTTCAATCTCGTCAATGCGATCAATATCGAAATTGCCTTTTTCCCAGATGATCTTTGCGCTTTCTTTGGGAATAACGCCGAGCTCTGCCAAGGCATCACAGGCGTGGGCTTCTATTTCGAACCAGATCTGGAATTTTGATTGTGGTGCCCAAATGGCGGTCATCACTTCGCGGGAATAACGTGGAATCATAGCATCACCTGTTTAACAATATTTGTATGGGCAGGCTTTAGCAGGAATTGGCGTGGGGGACAAGTGGTTCCCCGCCTTATGGGCCATAAAAGAAGATAATAGATGTAGGGTATATAGATGGGGGTATGGGAAAAATATCAGACTTTGTTACATCAGGCCTAATTCATATATTCCCAGACACCGATACGATATAAAAATTCATTGACGACAATAGGGTCTTGATTAAAGAAACCTATCACGATTCCGGATGTCATTAATGTCAGTATGCCAATGGCAAATTTGCCAGATGATAAATTTTGCATTCTACTTATCCCAAACTATTGCTGTTGTAACTATGACAAGCAACATCCATGCCAAATAAGTGTCACGCCGCAGTTCTCCTATTGATTTGCCATTAACCATAGGGGTTTTTTTAGTCAATATGTAAAATTTACTTACAGTTTTAGGGGAATTGTATCATTTTGGAACAGGTAAAACTTGAGGCGCAGTTTTTTAAATAAGCCCCATTGTCTTTAAGCTGGTCTGGCCGCTTTTTGAGATGATCAGATGATCATGAAGCATGACGCCCAGTTGATTTCCGGCATCTTCAATGCGTTTGGTCATTTCCACATCATCCCGGCTAGGTGTGGGATCGCCGCTGGGGTGGTTATGAACCAGAATAATGGCGGTGGCATGAAGCTCAAGCGCACGCTTGATAACTTCCCTTGGGTAAACGGGGGTATGGTCAATGGTGCCTTCCTGCTGTTTCTCGTCGGCAATCAGGCGATTTTTTCGGTCCAGAAACAAAACACGAAATTGTTCATTCTTTTGGTGGCCGAGCTGGATCTGGCAATAATCAACAAGGGCCTGCCAGTTAGACAGGATGGGTTGATCCATGATTTTACCTAAGGCCAGCTTCTGGGCTGCGGCCTCAACCAGTTTCAAATTGGTAATCACGGCATCCCCAATGCCGGAAATTTCACTCAACCGTTTCGCCGGTGCGCTGATAACTTCAGAAAAACTTCCAAAATGGTCAATGAGTTCCTTGGCAAGCGGTTTGACATCCCGCCGGGGAATGGCTGAATATAACARAAGCTCCAATAATTCATATTCGGCAACAGCATCAACGCCGCCTTTGCGAAAACGATCTTTCAGGCGTTGCCGATGGCCGTTATAATGTGGTTTATTTTTTTTGTCTGCTGGCACCTGATTACACCCCCTATTTAATCACAGATATGGTGGATTGTCATAACCCTTGGGCGATGAGGTGAATATTTCCACGCCGCTGCTGGTAACGGCCATGCTATGCTCGAATTGGGCGGACAGGGATTTATCGCGGGTGACGGCGGTCCATCCATCGTTTAATACCTTCACATCCGGCTTGCCAAGGTTAATCATAGGTTCAATGGTAAAGAACATGCCTTCCTTTAATTCAGGGCCTTCGTTCGGTTTACCAAAATGCATGATATTTGGCGCATCGTGAAAAACCCGTCCCAGCCCATGACCGCAAAAAACCTCAACCACGCCGCAGCGTTCATTTTCGGCATATGTTTGAATGGCATGTCCGATATCGCCGATGGTCGCGCCGGGTTTCACGGCGGCAATCCCCCTCAGGAGGCACTCATAGGTAATGTCGACAAGTCGTTTGGCTTTGATTGCAGGTTGTCCGGCATAAAACATTCGGCTGGTGTCGCCGTACCAGCCATCCAGAATAACGGTGACGTCAATATTGACAATGTCGCCGCTTTTTAACTTTTTGGGTCCGGGAATGCCGTGGCAGACCACATGGTTGATGGAGGTGCAGATGGATTTGGGAAACCCGCGATAATTGAGGGGCGCGCTGATGGCACCCCGCGCGTCGACAAAATCGGCGCAGAGACGGTCCAGCTCATCCGTTGTTATGCCGGGCTGGACATGTTCGGTAATCATATCCAACGTCTCGGCGGCCAGCCTGCCGGCTTTTCTCATGCCATCAAAATCATCAGGCGCGTAAATTTTTATGGCGTTGCTGCGGCCTGCCTCTGGATCATTTGCCTTGATATATTTCATTATTTGTCCATTCATAGGCGAATTGGAATTCGTTGTTTTACTAATATATCTTTGTTGGTTAAATTACAACCGTAACAAACCGCCTCAACGCCGTTATATAATGCCGTCTTAAGGGCAGCGGCGTAGGTGGGATCAATATCCGCAGCAACCCGAAACTCTGTGCAATCATTTCGCTGCACGAGATAGACCATAACGCTGCGATATCCGTCTGCGACCATTTGGGTCAGTTCCTGCAAATGTTTTGTTCCCCTCGCCGTGACAGAATCCGGAAATTCCGCTATGCCCGCTTGCCGCGACAGGGTAACGCTTTTGACTTCAACGTAACAATCGGCATCGTCGTGGGTGCTGGCGGACAGGAAAATATCGATACGGCTGTTCTGGCCATATTTCATTTCGCGGCGCAGGTTAGTATAGCCTTCCAATTCCGTTATGGTGCCATCCGTAATCGCCTCTTGAACCAGCCTGTTGGGGTGGGCGGTATTGATGCCAACAAGGCCGCCATTCACTTCCACCAATTCCCATTTATAATCCAATTTAGCTTTGGGGTTTGTTGCGGGCGATAACCAGACGATATTACCTTCATCCTTCAGGCCCATCATAGAGCCGGGATTGGCGCAATGGGCGGTGACAATCTCGCCGTTTTCCAGCCTGATATCCGCCAAAAAACGTTTGTAACGCTTTATCAGGCGGCCCTGAATAAGTTTATGTTCAAATTTCATGAAGACAGGGTATAATTAATAAATACTCCAGAATCAAATAATGAAGCAAATAAGAAACCCTCAATATGATTAAAACCGTAACCGCCAGCATGATTATTATCGGAGATGAGATCCTGTCCGGGCGAACCAAGGATAAGAATTTAACGCATTTGTCGCTATGGCTGAACCGCATGGGGGTTCAGTTAAAGGAGGTTCGGGTGATCCCGGATGCCGGCAAAATGATTGTGGATGCGGTTAATGATTTGCGGGCGCAGTATGATTATGTTTTCACCACGGGCRRWATTGNGSMYGAYRCWWKWYKWWWWWWYGKYGGARAWKRTSGMMARWKMYYTKSWWKTSSYKYTKGWRMWAWWTKMRSAGTCTCTTGCCTTGTTGCAGAAACATTATGATGCTCAAAATGATAAGGGTGAAGGGGGTAAAATTTCGGACGCCAGATTACGCATGACCATGATCCCTAAAGGGGCCCGCCTGATTAAAAACCCGGTCAGCACAGCGCCCGGTTTTCAAATGGAGAATGTTTTTGTTCTGGCGGGGATCCMYRKSGTTAYGCNANNGKYGATGTTGCTTGATATAGAAACAAGGATAGAGGGCGGTCATAAAATGTTATCCAAAGCGGTACATGTTTATGAAGGTGAAAGCCATTTCGCAGAAATTTTGGCAGAAGTTGAACAGGCCTTTCCGAGCGTTTCTCTTGGAAGTTATCCTTTCTTTCGCCACAAGGAATTTGGCGCAAGCTTTGTATTAAGGTCGCAAGTAGGGGCTGATATTGATCAGGCTCTGCATATGTTGAAGCTGAAGATCACGCAGATCGGCAAGGAATGTTTTGATGGCGAGGCTGAAATTTAAAATCATTCTGGAAACACTATATCTCGGCAAACATAGACATTGACATACGGATAAAAAGCAGTAAAACAAGCTTAGAGTATGCGTCTGTGGTGAAATTGGTAAACACAGCAGACTTAGATTTTTTTGAGCGTATGGGCAGAAATGTTCATATTGTATTGGGTGAATTCAGTGAAACCTTAACACATAATGGTGATGGCAATACTGAGCCAAGCCTCGAAAGAGGAAGGTGCAGAGACTAGGTGGTTACACCCTAGAGCGCCCGACATCTAAACATGTCATGATGTAGATGATGATATAGTCCAGACCACAAACTACGCGGGGCGTAGGCTATGAAAATAGTAGATGGTAAGAAAATCTGCCGACCGCAAGGTCTTGCCGGTTCAAGTCCGGCCAGACGCACCACTCTGGCTTCATTTTATTTCTCCATATGGTAGTATCTGATATTCCGTGTAAGTGACCATTTTGGGTTTATTTCCATCTTCAATATATTGATGATGGAAAGCGGTCTTGAAACAGGACAGCGAACTGGTTTATGGCCTGTTCCCAATTGCGCCGCCAGCTTTCGGCAATCGACGGAAATTTATCACCCCATTTTTCATCAAAGGCCTCAAGTTGGGCAAGAGCCGCAAGATCTATTTGGCGGAAGAGAAAATCCGCATCGCGCTTGATGGTCTTCGCGGCGAGATGAGCATAGCTGAACTCTGCCGCCGTGAGGAGATCGCCGAAAGCGTCTATTACAAATGGTCAAAGGATTTTTGCTACTCCGTGCTGTCCTTCGGGTCTGGAAGCCGGCAAGCAACGCCTTGCAGGTGATACGGCCCGTGCGGCCAATAGCGATGAAGTGAAAGACCTGCGCCGGGAATCCCATGAYCTGATYACCAGYCYGGCYTTYRYMGTGATSAARGCSGCCAATGAGTTCAAGGATAAAACAATGATCAAACGAAAAGGCTTGCATAAACAAGATATGGCCGTTTAAAATCCACAGATGGAGCAAAATACTCTCTTGGTGTAAATACTTAAATGTCCAAATAAACCTGAAGACATACAGGGACGTGGCTCTAGCAGGATAAATAGTGGCGAAAAGGAAGCAGAAACATGACAAGACTTATATCTATAGTATTTTTAATGTTGACGGTTTGCACAGGGTTAGCCACTGGCTCGGAAGATAGCAGCAGTAGTACAGATGAACGGGCCGTCATCAACGGGTTCATGGATGGGTTTCATGAGGCAGCGGCCCATGCCGATAAGGATCGTTACCTGAAGAATTTCACCAAAGACGGTGTTTTCTTGGGAACGGATGATTGGGAACGCTGGTCTTTGGAACCTGCTTTCAGGGCTTATGTATCTAAACGCTTCGAGGGAGGGACGGGCTGGAGTTACAAGGCTATAGAGCGGCATATTGCTTTTTCTCCGGACCGGAAAGTTGCCTGGTTTGATGAAATCACCAAATCTGAAAAATGGGGATTGTTCAGGGGAACAGGTGTGTTGCTTAAACAAAAGGGCGGCTGGAAACTGGCCCATTATGCCATGAGCGTTTTGGTGCCAAATGAAGCTTGGCTACCGGTGTCTGACCTTACCAGGGCTGCCGTGATCCGCCGTCAGCAGAAAAAGAAATAAATTCACGTTTCCGGGACTTGCCAATTGTCGTTCTGAAAGGCCGGGTTGGTTGCACAGATGTGGAAAAAGTTGATTTATCTCTTTTAGTGGATATATTAGATATCATGCAAATTCCGACACAAAATGATATCAACCGAATCTACGGGGGCTTTAATCAGGCGTATCATTCGAAGCCAGAGTGTTATGAATTTCTGAACATCAGCCCGTTTTGTGATACGGATAACGGTGTGAGGCTGGAACTTAACGGCGACAGTGCGCGCGGCTATTGGGAATTATACCGGCCCAATGGGGGAATGCTCATTTGTCTGGCTGAGGGGCTTTATTATGAGGACTATCATCAGACAATATTGCCAATGCAGGACATTGTAACGCTGAGGTTTGTGTTATCGGGCAATTATGGCCTTACGTTTAAAAATGTTGGAAAACTGGAAATACCGCAGGCCAGTGCGTCAATTATGTATACTAAAGAAGGTCATGATTTTGATTTATCCATTGACAAGGGCAGTCATTTAAGCTCTGTGACACTGCATATACGGCCTGATTTTTTATATGACAGCTTTGACATTAACCGGCGGAAAATGCCGACCCATTTGCAGGATATTGTCTTTGGCGGGGAACTGAGAAAGCATTTATATAATTTCCCCCTGTCACCTGGAATAATGAACACTATTTTTGATCTGCTGCGGATGCCCTATGAAGGCGCGCGCAGAAGAGTTTTCACAGAAGCAAAATCGGCAGAACTGATCTGTCGGTTATTTCAGGAAATTGAAGATGATTATGAAGCACTTCCTGTTCTGGCAACACCGGCCTATGCGGTGAGAGAAAAAATATATGATGCTCAGTGTATTATGGTTGAAAATTATAAATCCCCCCCGACCATTAATGACCTTGCCCGAATGGTTGGCCTTAATCGCAGCACACTTTGTGCCGGGTTCAAGGAAGTTTTCAGTGTGACAATTTTTGAGTTCTGTCAGGGGTATCGCATGGGTAAAGCGAGGGAGCTTTTGCAGGACCGGAATCTCAGAATTTCCCAAGTGGCGGAAATGGTCGGCTATGAACATGCAACAAATTTTACGGTCGCATTCAAGAAACAATTTGGCATCCTGCCCAAGGCTCTTCGTGCATATTAGTAATTTTTTGTTCTGATTTATTGAGCGTTGCATTATTTATTCGGACGATCTCATCATTATTCGAATAATATTTCTGATATTATGTCTTTATCCGAAGAAAATAAACATTACCGCAGTAGTAATGAATAATATCTCAAGAAAGGACGAGGAATGATCAGCAGAAATACTTCAACCAGAGATTCTGGGATGCCAGCGAGATGGCGAGAAACAACGGCTCTTGCAAGCCTCTTTTTTATAGGGGCAACCGCGGTTCCATGGACCTATGCAAATGCGGCTGTTGAGGCCGGGGATGCCGCCGGACTTGAGGAAATCGTCGTGACGGCCCGAAAACGGGTAGAAAGTATGTATGATGTGCCGATCAGCATCAATGTTGTTTCTGAAAAAATGATTGAAAATCTCGGGGCGACGGATTTTACGGATTTGCTGAGCTCCGTGGCAAGCCTGACAGCCTATCAAAATGGTCCGGGCCGGACGCGTATTTCCATCCGTGGTGTGGCCAACGGCGGCGGAAATGACAATGACACCCAAAATCAGGAAACCGTTAGTATTTATCTGGATGAAGTCCCGATATCACTGGGGGCCATGAACCCGGAACTCAGCCTTTTTGACCTTGAACGGGTTGAGGTGCTGCGCGGTCCGCAAGGCACACTTTTCGGGGCCGGCTCCATGGCGGGAACCATTCGTCTGGTTTCCAAAAAACCCAACCTTTCCGAAATAGAAGGCAAGGCAGAAGCCCAGCTGGCAACAATTCGTCACGGGTCGGAAAGTTATGGTTTCAAGGGATTGGTCAATGTTCCGGTGATACAGGATAAATTCGCCATAAGAGCCAGTGGATATTACACCCGTAACGGTGGATATATTGATAATATTCTCACCGGGGAAAAAGATATTAAYGATGGATCARCCAAGGGGGTWAAAGTTGCCGCCCGTGCCATGATAAATGAGGATTTYACGGCGGATTTTACATTTTTTCATCATGATTACTCAGACAATGGCCGYCCGGAAGACCTGGATGMCACGCCGTTATTCAGTCGTAATTTCCCGTCTTTTGACGGATATAGTGACGAAATGCAAATTTATAATATGACGCTGAATTATGATCTGGGTTGGGCTGAGATTGTTTCTTCAACATCATATTTTGACCGATATATAATTAATCCCCGATCACTGGATTTATTATTTGAACTTGCCTTGCCGCCGGGAATTACGCCCCATGAGTTGGTGGATACTACGGATATGAATGTCTTTGCGCAGGAAGTCAGGATATCTTCCACAACAGACAGTGACCTTCAATGGACAGTCGGGGGCTATTTTGATCAGAAGGATACCCTATATCTGAATACCTTTCCTGTTCCGGGCGCGGATGCAGTGTTAGGGGTTGATTCTTCAGTATTCGGGGCACCAAAAGATACTCTGTTTTATGGCTTTGATGATCTGACGGTCAAGACATTTGCCTTCTTTGGTGAAGCCTACTACACAATTGACAAGGTCACAATTACGGCGGGTTTGCGTTATTTTAACTGGCAGCAGGATATTGAAYTCYTTCAATCTGGATTGTTTAATGGCGGCTTGGATAATGACCCCCGGCCACAGGGTAATGAAGATGGCTTCAATCCAAAACTGAATATATCCTATGATGTCAATGATAATATGCTGGTTTATGCGCAAGCTGCCCGAGGCTTCCGTTACGGAGGAACCAACGGGGCTATTCCGGCAGCCGTATGTGCCGATGAATTGGCAGAGGTCACCCGCGAAGGGGGGGATACGCGTTTCTTTGGGGCCGATAAAATCTGGAACTATGAAGCCGGGGCAAAGGGTACCACATCAGATGGGAAAATATCCTATAATGCCGCCTATTTTCATATTAAGTGGGAAGATATGCAGACAAGCCGCAGTTTCGATTGCGGGTTTGGATTCCGCGAGAATGTCGGCAGAGCAACAAGTCAGGGGATTGAGCTTGAACTGAATGCCCAGGTTGCCGAAGGATTGACAGTAAGTTTCGGAGGCTCTTACATTAAATCCGAACTGTCCGAGGATGTACCAAACCTTGCGGCGAAAAAAGGTGATAATGCTCCTTTTGTGCCGGAATATTCTTTTAATGGTACCGCCGAATATGTTTTCCCGGTGGGACAGGAAATAAATGCTTTTATCTGGGCTAATCTGCAATATGTCGGGGAGCGTTTTACAGAATTTAGCCGGTTGGCTCCCAATGATCGCAAGATGGATAATTATACGGTTGCCAATGTCCGGATTGGTATTGAATGGGAAAATCTGGAATTTTCCATTTTTGCCCTGAATGTGCTGGATAGTCATGGTGTGCTTCGGGCCCTGAGGCGTCCGCCATTTGATCCTGATGCCGTGATCAGGGTGGAGCCTCGCACAATTGGTATCACCGTGAGAGGCAGTTTCTAGGATTTGAATGTGCCGATGATTGTAATCGAAAATGTTGATATATTTGATGGAATATCACCAGCAATAAARGAAAATCATCATGTGGCAATCGACGGAAGAAAGATAACAGAAATATCGCACCGGGAAATCAATCTTTCCGGTGCGACGCGCATTTCCGGTGTCGGAAAGACTTTGATGCCGGGCATGATTGACGCACATTTTCATGCTTGTCTGGTCAAGGTCAAGGGCTATGACCTGACGACTATTCCGGCTTCTTTATTGTATCCTGCAGCGGCAAAGTTACTGGAAAATACATTGCGCCGTGGCTTTACCACAATACGCGATGCTGGCGGGGCGGATTTTGGTCTAGCGGAGGCTGTGACACAAGGCTTTATTAACGGCCCCAGGATATTTTTCTCCGGACGGGCCATAACGCAAACCGGCGGGCACGGAGAAATCCGTCCAAAGAGCTTTACCGAATCTTGTCCGTGTTTTTCCCATCAGGCCCATATGGTTGCGGTGGTGGACGGGGTGGATGAGTTACGAAAGGCGGTGCGGGAAGAATTCCGTAAAGGTGCTCATCAGATTAAGCTCATGTTAAATGGCGGGGTATCGACAGAAGCTGACCCTGTATGGCTTTGTCAATTCACAGATACGGAAATAAGGGCTGTTGTGGAAGAGGCCACGCGCAGAAAATCTTATGTCATGGCGCATCTGTATATGGACAAACAGATCAGGAAGGCTGTGGATATGGGGATAAGGTCCGTTGAACATGGCAATTTTCTGGAATTGGATACGGCCCGTTTCATGGCGGAGCGGAAGGCTTTTCTGGTGCCGACCCTTGTGACATATGCGGCTCTCAAGAAACAGGGCAGGCAATTTGGTTTTACAGAAGATCAATTGAGGAAACTGGATGAGGTGGCGGGCGCCGGCCTTCAATCTTTGGAAAATGCTGTCCGGGCGCAGGTTAAGATCGGTTTTGGTACTGACCTGCTCGGCGATATGCATAGTCAGCAATGTGAGGAATTTTTGATTCGTAGCGAGATACAGTCGCCTTTTGAAATTTTGAAATCAGCGACATCAATTAACGCAGAAATTATTGGACAGGAGGGCATTCTGGGGGTCGTTTCCCCTGACGCACAGGCGGATTTAATACTTGTAGACGGCAACCCCCTGCAAGATCTGACCGTATTTAATGGCGATGGAAGTAAAATTTCTATTGTCATCAAAGATGGCAGAATTGTCCTTCAAAACTAGAAACTGAACAACAATGAAAATTACCTTATGAAAAAAATAACCTGTTCCTGCCTGATGGTGATGTTGGTCATTGTCTCCACTATTGTGGTTGTCCGGGCTGAAAATATCAGAGTTGTCATGGAAACAAGCGCAGGTAAKATTGAACTGGAATTATATGCGGATGCGGCTCCTGTTACGGTTGGGAATTTTCTGAAATATGTTGACAGTAAATATTATGACAATGGAAAATTTTACCGGGTTGTCAGAATGGATAATCAGGTTCAGAACAAGATAAAAATTGAAGTTATTCAAGGGGGACGGGGAATGGAGACTTCCCAAAATTCATTTGCGCCGATCAGACATGAAACAACGGTGGAAACCGGCATTCTGCATAAAGACGGCGTTATTTCAATGGCTCGCGACAAGCCCGGGTCTGCCACATCAGAATTTTTCATTTGTATGAATGACCAGCCGGCTCTTGATTTTGGCGGAAAAAGGCAGCCGGATGGTCAGGGATTCGCTGCCTTTGGAAAAGTGATTTCCGGGATGAATATTATCCGAAAAATCCAGATGGCAAAGACGGATCAGCCCACGGCAAATATATTGGAATTTACCAGCGGACAAATGATTACTGATCCGGTGAATATTTACCATATAAATCGCATATCAGATTAGGCTGCCTGGTGATCAACGGCGATCAGGCTGTTATAATAGAGCACTCTGCGCTTAGATACGGCCAATTACTGGACCGCAGGACGGCATCCAGCAACATCTGTTATCACGGCTTATGAATGCCGTATTGAAGCCCTTGAGAAAGAAAAGCTGGTTATGGCCGAAAAACTGACCCAAAGCGGCAAACCATAACGCCCCTTTGATACAATGTTCGAACTCGCCATAAGTTTCCTGTTAAACCCGCAAAAAAATATGGCATTCAGAGCGTTTGGAAGATAAAAAAACAGTCCTGAAACTGGTCTTTTCTGAACGTCTGGCATACCATCAGGAAAAAGGGTTTCGAACCCCTGAAATATCCATGTCATTCAAGATGTTAAGGGGTATTAATGACCTTGAAAAAGTAATGGCGCGCTCGGGAAGATTCGAACTCCCGACCCCTAGATTCGTAGTTTAAAATTGTGCGTTTTCAGGAGTTTTCACTGTTTTTCAAACATCAAAAATAACTCTTTATTTATCAATAGGTTAGACTGTTTTTTCTTTCATTTCATTTCATTGTATTTCACCCAGACCCGTGATATGATTAGTCACTGGCTAGTAATTTTTAGGCTAGTGACTAGAAATATGGACAATGTAAAAATGGCAAAAACGAAACTGACCGACCCCGCTATCAGGAAAGCAAAACCGCCGGAAAAAGGATACTCGGAATTGGGCGATACAATTGTTAAAGGCCTGATACTCAGAATTACGGCAAAAAATACACGGTCATGGGATTTGCGTTACAGCACACAAGGCAGGCAATGGCGATTTAATATCGGGAGCTATCCCGCCCTGTCTCTTTCAAAAGCCCGAAAAGAAGCCCGGCGTCTGTTGGGAGAAATCAGTCTGGGAAGCAACCCACAGGCAGAAAAGAATATCGAACTGCAAAAAATGCCGGAAATGGTCAAGGTGGTGGTTAGCCGTTTTATTGAAACATACGCCAAGCCAAAAAACAGGGAAAGCAGTGTKGTGCAATCTCAATGGGCATTGGAAAAACATCTTGTTCCTAAAATTGGRAGCCGCCTGATGAAGGATGTAACCAAGGCTGATGTTATTTACCTGATTGACAGACTGGCGGCAAAACCCCGATCCGGCGTAAATCTGATATTCCGGCATTGGCGGCGGTTTTTCAATTGGGCGGTGGAAAAAGATATTATTACATACAGCCCAATGGCGGGGATCAAGCAGCCCCTGAAAGAAAAAAGCCGGGACAGGGTATTGAGCGACCCGGAAATTAGGGAGGTATGGCAGGCTATCGAAAAACAGCCTTATCCCATGGGCGCGTTTTACAAACTGTTATTTCTTACGGGTCAAAGACGTTGCGAAGTGGCAAGTCTGAAATGGTCACATATTGAGGGCGGCATATGGACAATCCCGGCGGACATAGCCAAAAACGGGCGCGTCCATGATATTCCTTTATCTGAAACGGCCCTTGAGATACTGGCAAGCATTTCTCATCAAAAATCAGCTTATTTATTTACCACTACCGCCGGGCGTACAAATGACAAGGGTGAGGATTTATCCCGGCCAATATCGGGTTTCTCAAAGGCAAAAAGGCGGTTGGATACGGAGGTTGCCAAAGAACGGGAAAAGAACGGCATGGAGGAAATGGCCCCGTGGCGCGTCCATGATATACGGCGCACAGTGGCCACACAGTTAGCAAAGATGGGCTTCCCCATTCATGTGGTGGAAAAGATATTAAACCATTCCAGCGGCACCATATCAGGCGTGGCGGCGGTCTATAATCGTCATGATTATGCAGAAGAAAAGAAAGCGGCCCTTGCCGCATGGGATCGGCGGTTGAGGGAGATTATATCAGGCGAAGCAGGGGCGGATAATGTGATCCGGCTGAGGGGGCAGGAATGAGCAGTTTGGATAATTTTGCAAGAGCTTCATTAAATCAGGCGTTGGCTTGGATTATGACGGGTCGACGAATAAGGCAGGGGCAAAGACAAATTATTGCGGAGAGTTTTATTTATTCGGCAAATTATCAGTGTGGTCGTGAGAAACTTAAACATGCCTTGCAGAATAACAGTTTGTTGGCATGGGGGATAGAACAGGGAAAAGATGAATATTCCAAAATTCCGGCCAATTACTGGATGGATGACAGCAAGACTGATTATTTCAATTCTGCTCTGGAGTTTAGCACCTGTTGCACGGGTTTTTCAGAAATTTATGTGCAGACTGATGAACTTGTAAAACTCTTTCCGGTTCCGGAGAGTAAAAGGTTTAAAAAACCAATCGAGCTACCAGATGACATTTTAGCGGGATGCCGCCCACAGGTGAGTTGTTTTACCCCCTTACCTGTGCCGGGAGAATATCTAGTTGTGGATGCCATCGAGAAATTAGGCAAAGAACTATTTCCTGACGAATGGACAGGGCAGGAGCGGCAAATATATCAAAATGGTTATTGCTGGGTTGGTGGCCTGTTTCCTACTTTACTAGCCTTTGACAGTCCGGATGTGTGGTTGCGCGCGCATGCGGCGGAGGTGGAGTTGATAAAAGCTTATTGGCCGCTTTTTAAGGATAATTCAGGGCAGAAGTATTTTAGTAATTTATATGGGTTGCTTGAAGGCATACATCCCAGATTAAAAAAAAATAAGCCGTTGCCGAAATATGTGCAGGCTTTTATTAAGGATTTAAAAGATAACTGGCCTGAAATAAGGGATAAGGCCTCGGCTTTGAAAGACGATTTCAGACGGGCAAGAAAGCGGTGGGACCGGGCGTTTGAWGAATTAATTGTACAGGTTAACAACAAGGCCCGGTTTTTTGATTTTAGCGGTATGAATGATGCTATTCCTATTCAAAAAGATAAATGGGGTACGGATATGAGCGGTTTATATCGCGGGGATCTGGAAACGGGTCTGATTTACCCGGATTGTTACGCAATCCTTGGGTTGTCTGAAAATGGAAAATGGGGTGTTTTGGTGTCAGAGGATGTTTTATATAAGCCTGATAACTCAGGGGATGTTATAGAAAAAGATGATATGCATATGGCTATTAAGCGGTTTCACGAGAGGGCAAATGAGTTAAAAGAGGGAAACCCGCAATGGACGCAAGAAGAAATATGGGATGAGATGAAAAAAGATTATCCACCGCACAAGGGGAAAAAGGTATGGAGTCGGGAAGTGTATGCTCGGATTTGCATAGGGGAATATCCGGCGGCAAAGAGACGGGGTTTTGGGCCTGTTTTTAGCTCATAAAATTGCAATGTAAATTTTACATAGAAAATTACATTTTTATTTCAATAATATCAATGCTTTACACATCAATTTACATATTGATGTAAATTTTTCATGGCAGCATAATTTAAGTCAGGTCAAGTAAGCGCATGGTGCGCCAAAGACCAGAAAGGATTATGATGAAAACAGATATTCTTATACCCAAAACTGAAGTTATGAGGCAAACCTCACTTTCCGGCACATCAATCTGGCGACTCATTAAAGAAGGAAAATTCCCCGAAGGAAAGCAGATTTCTCCTAATCGGGTGGCATGGTCACAGTCTGAAGTTTCGAACTGGATTTCGGAGAAAATGGGGGATGCCGCATGACCCGAAAAAAAGAAAGTCCTCGGCCCGTTGGAGCGGGCCAGAGGACAAATTTAAAAATTTCAGTCCCCCTTTATAGCTCATCCCAAAAAATGGCGCAAGCGGTGATTTTCCGTCGTTTTCGGGTTTCGAGATTTCATGCGATTATTATCTCAAATTTATTAAATTTGGGGGGCAGTCATGACTAAAAAGCTGAAGCTCACTTTTCAGATTTCCCGCCCCGAAGGAACGGAAATTATCACGCTGAACGGCCAATATGCCCGGACGCTTTCCGCCCTCATTTCCTCTGAAAAAAGCGGAATTACCGCCCTTGAAATTTCAAGCTGGGCCTTACGGTTATCTCATTATATCTTTATTTTGAGAACTGAATATAACCTCAAAATTGAAATGCGGCGGGAACCGCATAACGGCATTGCCGGAAGCGGCTGGCATGGCCGTTATTTTCTGCAAACGCCTGTCATTTTATTTTCAGAAAGTGAGGCCGCCTGATGGCTATTCTCTCAAAAAACGGCGGGGCTTTATGGCCCCGTCCATTGCCCGATATTTATAAATATAATAGGGAGAGGGCATATGTCATTCGGAAAATCGGATAGTAAGGGACGGTCATCCGGCAAGCATGGCGGAAAATTTAATGACCGTCTTGGCCCTAAAAAGGGCCAGTCCTGGACGTGGATAACCCAAGAGTTGATAATTTCAGCCCCCTGGCGGAGGAGGACATTAAATTGTGTGCGCTTCATAGAGTTTCTTCTGGCGGATCATATGGCAAATGCCGGGCAGGAGAACGGGCGGTTGAAAGCCACCTACGACCAATTACAAAAATGGGGTATAAGACGGCCCGGTATAAGACCCGCAATTGACGAGGCCGAGTTTCTTGGTCTTGTGCGGCTATCATCTCAGGGGGGGCGTTATGGCACTGCCAGAAAGCCGTCAGAATACCGATTAACATTTCACCCTGTCATCGTGGCTCATAAATCAATTGCATCAGCTACGAATGAATGGAAAGGCATTACCATCGAAATGGTTCACAAGTATCACACAAAAACAAAGGAATTGAGAAAGGCAACGAAACAATATCGAAAAAAACAGTTTTATGGTTCGGACGGGTGAACCAAAACCGCCAAAACTGGAAATAGTGGAATGACTAAAACCGCAGAAAACAGCCAATGTTGTTTTCCAGTTATGGTTCGCACGGGTGAACCCCTTCTATATCTACCCAGATACCCTGCAATTAACGGACATGAAAAGAGAGAAAACAACCAACATATAAGAGCACATTACAAAATTGCATTGTTAGCACTTGATAGGCATAAGCTAATAGCGTATAGTCACGCTATGGATATTGAATATGATTGGGCAAAGAATAAAGCCAATAAAGCAACCCATAAACTTGATATGGAATTGGCTATATTGCTTTTTGAAGAAAGTCATACTGTCATAATTGATAACCGGACGGATTATGGGGAAACCAGAAAAATTGCTTATGGTTATATCAGTGGCCGTGAATGTGTCTGTGTTTTTACCGAACGTGAAAAGGCCCGGCGTRTTATTTCATTGCGTAAAGCCAACAGGAGAGAAGTTAATGACCACTATTAAGAAAGCGACCAGAGAGGGAGCGTTGAAAGCCCTTAAAAATACTGACTGGCAGGCTATTGATGCCATGACGGATGAGGATATTGCGGCACAGGTGGCAAGTAACCCGGATGCGGCCCTGCTTCCTGTTGAAATAGATGTTAAGGCAATTCGTGCCACCTCYAAYCTGAGTCAGGTTAAGTTTGCCCGTATGTTTGGYATTAAACCRGCMACYYTGCGAAATTGGGAACAAGGGCGCACTACSCCGGAAGGCCCGGCAAGRGCATTACTGACCATAATCAAGAACGATCCAGAAGCGGCYTTTAAAGCATTRCAGATAACARMGCGTTCATGAGAAAGAAGGTAAACGTTATGGATTCTAAACATAAAATTGATCCCTACATGGTTGATGAGGACAATAAACCGCTTGCCGATCCTCGAAATCACGGTGATTAATGACCCGCATTAAAACCCATCCCGGCGAAATATTGAAAGAGGAATTTCTTGTTCCCTTTGGTGTATCAGCGCGCCAGCTTGCCTTTGCCATTGACATACCTGCCAACCGCCTGACTGAAATCATCAGGGGCAATCGGGGTGTGACGGCGGATACAGCCTTGCGCCTGTCCCGTATCTTTGGCACCACCGCAGAATTCTGGATGAATTTGCAAATGGGTTATGACCTGTCTGTCACGGCAAAGGCAGAAGCCCGGGAACTCAAGAAAATAAAAACCATTGCGGCTTAAAGTAAAAGTCCGTGGGTTCATCGTTTGTTCTTTTGTTTCTCATATGCTATAATTCCCTCTAATAACGCCGTAGGGGCTTCCCTGACAGGGGGGGACGGGTTAAATCTCTATAGCGCGGCGACAGAAGACCACACAGTCCCCATTAATCTGATAAGCACATAATATCCGTTACCATGGGGCTTTAGCAGAACCCGCCAAGCACTCCCTTGCCAGATATACTAGCCTTGCTCCTTGTATGAGTTTATCCGGTCATTAATATACAGGCAATCATCAATGGCAAAAAGGCCACAGGCTTGAGTGCTGTGAGTATTCGTAACTTTGAAAAGGGCGGTAATTTGCAGGTCCTGATAGAATCTGTCATATTTTGCATAACAGAAACAAAAGGGGAAGATGATGTCAATTATTTTATGGGGGCTTGTAATATTAATAATTATTTGGGTAGTAAAAAACGCTCTAAAGAAAGATGCCGGGCCTGAAAANGAGAAAAAACGTTATAAAAATATCAGAAAAAAACTATTTTCTATTGAAAATTTCTCAAACAATTATGTCATTCTTGATACAGAAACCACAGGCGTAAATAAGAAAAGTGAGATAATCGAAATAGCAATTATTTCCCTTGCAGGGGATATCCTTATAAATCAGAGAATTATGCCTAAATGTCCAATACCTATTGATGCAACAGGCATTCATGGGATCACTAAAAGAATGTTAAAAGGCTGCCCAACATGGGCAGACATTCATGATGAGGTAGCCAATATTATTAATGGAAAAACTATCATTGCCTATAATTCTAAATTTGATGTTCGCCTATTAAAGCAGACTGGTGATGTATGGGGCTGTCAAATCAAGCCACCAAAACATCTGTGTGCGATGTTAATCTATGCTGAATTCTCTGGAGAATGGAATGATTACCGGGGAAATTATAAATGGCATAAACTAACCAAAGCCGCGCGGTACTTTAAGCTAGATAGAAAGAATGCCCATAGCGCATTGGCTGATTGTCAAATGACCCGCAAGCNTTTACTTAAAGTGATTGACGCTGTGACAGCATAGTCTGGAGTAGGATATAGGATGAATGAATATATCAAAAAAACCCTGATATTTGCCGGGCAATTAATTATTATCATTCTTGTTTCTGGTGGGGTAGTGTGCGTTTGAAAAAGCCAGAATAATGCCCGTGTGTTCATTGTTCGTTCTTTTGCTGGGTGTTTGTGCTATAACTACCATAGCATGCTCTGCATGGCCTTCCCTGACAGGGGGGACGGGTTAAATCTCTATAGGTTTCGCTGTCCCGACCACACGGGATAGCATCGTTTTGTTAAACCGCAACAATTCGGCTTTCAGAAACACAAGGAACTTATTGGAAAATTTAGGACATGGCAAAAAAAAGAGGACGTAAATCACAGTCATCAATATCTGTTATTTCGTCAAATGGGATCGAAGCACTGGCCCGGCCCAAGGCCCCTGATAACCTCACTGACGAACAGAAGGAAGAATGGACGGCCATAGTTAATCGACTTCCTGCGGATTGGTTTGCCCGTGAAAGCCATCCCGTGCTTGCCCAATATTGCCGCCATGCCGTCACATCTTACCGGGTATCCCAATTGATCGACCAAGAGGAACAGAGTGACGAGTTTACAATAGATGCCTATGACCAGTTGTTACGGATKCAGGCGMGGGAAAGCAATGTKCTGGCYTGCCTTGCTACCAAGCTGAGATTAACCCAACAGGCGAAATACACCACCAAAGCCGCCGGGACTGCCAGCAATAATGCAGGATTAGGCCCCAAGCCGTGGGAGCCATTAACCAACGCATAATTGGCGGCGTCCCCCTATATCCCAATAAATCCCCCCATATCCCATTTCGTGCATGTAAATTGGCACAAATGTCTATTTCCGAATTGCTCAAAAATAGTGTTTTTTGCCCAAAGTGCGGTGGTATGATTAGTCACTGGCTAGTAATTTTTTGGATGAGGGTTTGGTCTGATTTAGCTAAGTCATTGAAAGAATGGCGCGCTCGGGAAGATTCGAACTCCCGACCCCTAGATTCGTAGTCTAGTGCTCTATCCAGCTGAGCTACGAGCGCATAATAGCCATATTCACAGGGTAAAATTTTTATCCTGTGGCGCGCAAGCTACTGGTATCGGAAGGGGATTGCAAGAGCTTTATCTCTTATGGATAGATTTTTTATCAAAATCATCTGAAACCGGTCTTGTTCTGGCCAACCTCATGGCCTACATTGGTATGGTATGATGTTTATATGGGCAGGATTGCAAGGAAACTATACTGAAAAATATATTGATAAAGAATGACTTGGCACGATTTCATCTTTTTAAAATGCCACTGGTGCCAGTGTTGAGTCCAGTGTTGAGTCCAGTGTTGAGTCCAATGTTGGCGCTTCTTTTACTTGCGTCTTGTTCGCACGGGGAAAATGGGGCCGGCTCCTCCCTCAATGCCGATGACCTTTGGGATCAGATGGCGGCAGAAAGGGCCAAGCCATTACCTGTCGTGACAAGCGGTGTATCAGACGGGAATTCAGGCGTGTTGCAGGATCATATGCTGCCCGCATTTTCCCCTGATTTATTTTCGCCGGAAGAGCTGGACAAGCAACGTGAAATATTGAGGAAAGCCCCGAAAAAATATAGGGATATATCTGAGAATATATCAGGGGCATTAGCCCTGTATCCTGAACAGTCTTTTGAAACTTCGTTTAATGCCGAAGAAAAACAAGCCCAAAGGCAGACCGTCCAGCTTCATCTTTCGCGCCTGATCAGCTTGGGGAAGAATATGGAGATGGCCATAAAGGCGCTTGGCCGAGGGGGTGAAGATCAACCCCTGCTGGACAAGAGCAGTGAGTTAAGGGCCATTATTTCAGAACGTGTCATTGATACTCAAAAGCATCTTGCAGAAGAAACCACGAAATGAATTTTTCGGACGTTTATTCTTATTTTTTAAGGGAATGTCATCGTTATGACGAAAATTAATATACGTGCCTTAAGCCTGCTCTCACTTATTGCTATGGTTGGTTTTGGTGCCGCGCCGGCGGTTTCGAATGAGCCGCCSCGCCAAATGGTGGTGGCGGCCAATGTGCATGCGGCCAATGCGGGCCTTGAAATCCTTAATGCAGGCGGCAGTGCTGTCGATGCGGCCATCGCGACCCAGCTGGTTCTGGGCCTTGTGGAGCCACAGTCATCAGGCCTTGGCGGTGGGGCCTTCATGATGTATTACGACCCGAAGGCCCCGAAATACCGGCGGGTGATCGCCTATGACGGGCGGGAAATGGCCCCTGCGGCCTCCACGAAAGATATGTTCAGGGAGGTTATTGAGCAAAAAAAAGGCTATTTTGATGCGGTTCTGGGCGGGCGGGCCGTGGGGACGCCGAGCGTGGTTGCCATGATGCATATGGCCCATCAGAATCACGGCAAATTACCTTGGAAGACTTTGTTTAAACCGGCCATAAGATTGGCTGAAAATGGCTTTAAAATTTCCCCGAGGCTTTATTTTCTTGTCAATCGTGACCGTCTGCTGCCAAGGATGAAGGCGGCGCGTGATTATTTCTTTGATCCTTCGGGCCAAGCATGGCCGGTGGGGCATCTGTTGAAAAATCCTGAATATGCCAAAAGCCTGAAGCTGATCGCTGAAAAGGGGCCTGACGGGTTTTACAAGGGCGAACTGGCCCTGAAGATTGTAGCGGCGGTCACTCAATCGGAATTTAATCCGGGAAAACTGACCATGCAGGATATGGCCGATTATCAGCCAAAGCAACGGGAAGCCATTTGCGGGCCCTACCGGATCTGGACCATATGCGGCATGCCGCCGCCATCATCCGGGGGCGGGGCTGTTGCGTCTATTTTAGGCATCCTCCAATCGTTTGATTTAAAAGCCATGGGGCCTAATTCACAGCAGGCGGTTCATGTGATATTGGAAGCCGAACGCCTAGGCTATGCGGATCGTGATATGTATATGGCCGACAGTGATTTTGTCGAGGTGCCGCTGGATATGTTTACGGATCAAATCTATCTGGCCGAACGGGCCAGAAAAATCGACCTGAATAAATCCATGGGCAAAGCCACGGCGGGAGTGCCGCCCATGAACAGCCGCATCGCCTTTGCGGCCGGGCTCACGCCGGAACTGCCTTCGACGTCACATTTTTCCATCATAGATCAATGGGGCCATATGGTGAGCATGACCGCGACCGTGGAAAGCGCCTTTGGCAGCCGGCTTATGGCGGGT
>NVVM01000034.1:5292-28837 GCA_002402225.1 Alphaproteobacteria bacterium | reverse complement strand
ACCCAATGAAGCAGCCCATGGCGAATATCATGGGGAACGTCATTTTTCCCCGCGCCAAAACCCGCCGTTACGGTGATTTTTATGCCCTCAATATCCCGCTCAGGCGTTGGCCAATGGTCGCCCGCGCTGGCCAAAATTCTGGCCTGATAAGAGGTGCGATCCAAAAGATATTTCTCCGGCAGAATCTCCTGAAATTCCTCCGCAATCCAGACTTCTATTCTATCCACAGATAAAATTGGCGAGAGGGGAATAGATATCACCTCCTCTGTCCAGTCATTATAGGTAAGCTGCCATTGTTGCTGGATCAATTTTCGTCCGGTGAAGGTCTCGCAGGCCGCTGCGCCAGCCCGAATAAAACCCGCAATCATGGCATCTTCATCATTATGCGAGATTTTCAGGAAATCCCGCACCTCGGGTAACCCGACGGCAAGAGTTTCTGCTTCTGAAATAAGCTGTATTATCATTTTTCTTCAACCCTGATGGTTATGGACCGCTCATCGGTCCGGCCCTGATCTGTGGTAACCCTGTTGGTGAGCTGATATATTTTCCCGGGAATGCCCGACGCGACAAATACGCTGGCCTTGCCCGAAATCATGGGCGGGATTATATCAATAATCAAATCATTGACGCCGCCCTGGGGCAGAATAAACCAGCTGCTCGCGGTGATCTCTTCACCGGCCAGCAGATAGCTTGCCGACCAGTCGATGGCATAATCAATGACCGCATTGGGGTCTTTTAAATATTGCTCACTCATAAGCTGGGGTCCGCGATCTCCACATCCCAAGTGCTTAGGGTAAGCGCGCTTCCGGACGTCAGGCCAAGGGACGTACTTGTCGTGACATAAAGCAAAATACTGTTGACCGTATCGAGCAAGGCCACATGATCCGCCGTGCCTGTATTATCCACAATAATGCCCGCCTTTGCCGCCACCGCGACTTTTCGGCCGCTGACATCACCGTTGGATATGGTGAAATCCGCAGGCGTCATTGGCGCATCGGCGAGAAAATTTGCGCCGCCCACATTGGCGGCCGCAAAATTTGCCGGCTCGCCCGCGCAGGCTGTCATAAGCGTGCATTTCGTCCTAATTTCATTCAGCGCCACATCCAGCACGCTATCGTCGACTATCTTTCCCATAATTAAATCCTTTTGGTTGAATGGTTGATTGCTTCTATTGTCCGAAGTTCGCCAGCGTTTGAAAATGACCTGTTTGCCCGGCGGGCTTCTTGCATTCTGCTGGGGCTTGGTGCAAAACTTGCGGAATCAAATAACGGGGCGATATCTGCGCTCAATAGATGGACAGAATTCTGCATAATCATTGCTTGAAACTGCAAAAATATTACATCATCACTGGAAACCGCCTGCCCGTTACCCGAAATGACAAGCATTTGATTTTGAAATAATATAACGCCATCAGAGGCCGATACATGCTCAACATAATTAGGGGTAACGGTTTGCCCCAATGTGAGAGCGGCGTTCAGGCTCGTTATATTGTGATTGGATGGCGCAACATTTAAATTATGCATTTGCACCAGAATAAGCGCGTCGGAAGAAATATTATGACTAATTTTCTGAACGGTTAGCGTTATTCCGCCGCCGCCAACTGCTTCAGGCGTTCCCGCTGTGGAAAAGGTTGCCGGACTTGACTGATTATTATGTTCTGTTATTAGCCATCCAGAGGCTAAAACCCCATTAACCACCCGGCATTCACCGATCAAGCCAGCAAAGGGCCAGCCGATTGACCCCAGACCGCCATTTCCTCTATACCCAATCCGAAGCGGAATAGTAGGCCTGCTGGTTATAGATACTCTATTAAGGTTTGCTTCAAAAACACCATTAGCATAAAAATCAACATCAACCGGGGTGTTGATAANNCSMTWTYRRKTTTTWSSYRYYSASMRRSSSGKKYAKAWKAMMRWRKGGRCRKAMSRRTAYSKKYTGTANYTWMRMWMWTYKTRMCYKWYCWWTWMYMTKRWWKRWATTGTTGGGTGCTGGCATCACGCCTAGAAAAATATGTTGCGTTACCTGTACCGTTAATCCAACTCTGTAGCGTGAACCCAGTAGTTAAATCACCCACTGACGCATCTAAAACCCTTTGTCTGGGGGCCGTAAGGGCAGAGCCACCCCATGGCCCGGTGGCAACGACGCCACTCCCATCATCAACCATGGCGGTGCCAGTTGCGCTATCCGTTACACCGCCGTCATGACTAACGAATGCATAATCATTCCAGACCGCATTACGGCCATAGGGATCGGTGACGGGTGGCTGAATCTCACCGGTTTTCTTGTACCAGACATAAAATATTCTGTCTGCGCCTGTGTTAAGGGTTGGTAGTTTTACGTGTATCTCAGCAAAAGGAGTCCCGCCAGTAATAAAGGACACGACTTCACAAGAAAGCTGAACAGCCCCTGACGCATCCTCGGAAAACCGGACATCACCACCACCATTTAAAGCAGAATTTACGCCGCCGTCCAACATCTCAGGAGGAAGATTTTTTTCTGTTACAAGAACAGGAAAATTCGTATTGGTGCCTGTAATCTGTGCATCAGGAACCGTGATGATACATTTTCTAGCCCAGCCAGTCGGAAATGCCATATTTTACCCATTCCATGATCTAATGACTTGAAAAATAAAAAAGAGGGCGGCTAAAACAGCCGCCCCCAATAGTTTGCAGGAGGAATTACGACTTAAACTGCGAACTGCAATAATTTGATGGCTTGATCATTGATCACCGCGCCGCCAACACGTTTTGTGGTGTAAAAATGAACGTAAGGCTTGTTTGAATAGGGGTCGCGCAGGATCTGCGTTCCGCTGCGGTCCGTAATGGTATAAGCCCGCTTCATATTGGCAAAACATAGTGACAGGCTGGACGCTGCCCGGGTTGGCATTTCCGCCACTTCGATCACAGGATAACCCAGCAAGCTTGACGGGGCCGCATTTTCCAGTGCGGGACGCCAGAGATAATTACCATCGGCATCCTTGAATTTACGGATTTCTGCTAGCAGGCTGGTGTTCATGTAAAATTTGGCATCAGAACGATAGCCAGATTTCATTTCATGGATCATATCCACCAGAAYATCAGAAGGATCGGCGGCGGCCCAATCCCCGGCAACGCCGGTTGTCAGGGCTTGTATATCCCCGAAAGTCCGGCTGTCATCACCGGCCGTACTTACCGTATATTGCAGAAATCCTCTTGGCTGATTGACCCCGCTGCCATTCACAAAGGCCCCGTTTTCCTGATAGGAGAATTCTTCGGCCAGCTCTTCGGACAGCCATTTGTCCACATTGAAACTGGCATCATCCAGCATGGTTTGTGTTGCCGCTGGGTTGGCATATATTTCGCCCAGCGGCGGCGTGATTTCCTGCAGGGTTGGCGTGGCCGTTTCAACCCGCGCCCCGGTTTCAGAAATCCAGCCCGATGTAATCCCGCCGACATTAACCAGCTTTTTATATTTGGAAGAGCCAATGGCAACCACATTGGCCTCTGCCCGGATTGGCGACAAATCCCGAAGGCGTTTTTCAATCATCTGATCCAGTTCAACCGGAACCGCATAGCCGCCGTCCGTATTAACCGTCGTGCTGAGGGCTTTCTGATCCAGATTTTGTGCCAGATTTTGTGTATGTCCCTTACGGATAAAGCCCTCAAAAAACTGACGTTTCTGTTCCGCCTTGATCATATCCTGATCTTGTTTGGCGGATAAATTAGGCCGGCCAGCAGCCGCCTGCATCGCCTTCGCCGCCCCTTGCARCCGYGYCATYTCWYKATTCAGGCGATCCAGYTTYTCTTCCGTAATCACATCTGCCTGTCCTTTGCTTTCAATYTSCGCCAGTCTTTCATCATTGGCRGATTTGAAARTTTCAAAAGATCGGGTCAGRTTTTCCAACGCTTCTTTRGTTTCCAATGTCATTCATAGGTCTTTCTTTAGTNGAATACCCACTTGCACCATTGCAAGCAGGCGGCGCCATAAGCGCGGTTAAATGCCGAAGACCGGCAACAAAAGCGGTTTTATCCACCGCAAAATTAAAATCCGGGATTAAATCTGTTTTAAAATGAGAAATACGCGCCAATTCATTCATGGGGAACGTCACCAAAGATATTTCCCACAGGTCAACTTCCGTCAATAGCCGCACACCGTCCGAACGCTGTTTTGATTTTAGGGTATGGAACCCGATAGAAAGACCGTCCAAGGCCCCCGCATGCAACAATTGATAGGCCTCTCTCGCCCGCCCCACWTCAAGGATAAGCCGCCCGCGAACATAAAGCCCGCGCGCGTCCTCATATATTTCGTCTAAAATACCCACCGGCTCCCTTGGGTCATGTTGCCAGAGAAATTTAACGCCCTGCATACCCCGATCCAATAAGGATCGTTTAAAGGCCCCCGGACTGATCAGGTCATTGCCCCGGTCCACCACATTAAATACGCTGGCATAGCCCTCAAAATGGCCAATATTATTATCTGTTTCTCGTAACATCATTCATTATCCAAATATTTGTCCAAGCTGAATAAGCTTGAGTTTGACGGCAAGCCCGATCAAGAGCGCGGAAAGGCACATGCGAATAATCCAGCGGATCATAATTTGCCGTGCGGTTCTTTTGGTGTCCCGCCAACTGTCGAGCAGATTGCGAAGTTCCGATATATCAGCGCCGGCATGGGCGTCGCTCAGGCCCAATTGAGCCAAGGCCCGCGCCGCGCCCTCTTCCGATGCTTGCGAGATGAGAAGATATATATTTTCATCAGATACCTGCTGATCCTTTGCGTGCCGTACGGCGTGCAACAGGCCGGAACCAATCCTCATGCAATCACGTCGCCGCCGCTGAGCGCCCCAAGGCCAACCGCCGCGCGTTTCTCATTCAGGGTCAGGAAATCCGCCGCCCCAACCCGCTGCCACAAGGCCTGCCGGTCATAACTTAGGGCCGCAATGGCATTCAGGTCATAGTCAAGGCGAAGATCATCGCCAAAATAAGGGGTCAGCCAGAAATTAAGCGATGACATCATTTTATCCATCATGGGCAGCAATGTGCTGCGCCATAAAGCGCGGTTCGCCTCTTTGTAATTGCTGTAGGTATTATCGCCCGGAATGCTCATCATCATGGGCGGCACACCAAAGGCCGTGGCAATTTCCCGCGCAGAAACATGTTTGGCGTTGATAAAATCCATATCGGTCGGCGAAAAGGCCATCTGCTGCCATTTCAAGCCGCCCTCCAATAATAAAGGCCGGCGGGCATTTCGGCTGCCTTGAAAATTTTCTTCCATTTCCGTCTTCAGACGATCAAATTGTTCTTTACTTAAAACAGAATTTCCGTCTTTTGGCTCAAAAACCAGAGCGCCCGAGGGCCGCGCTGAATTATCCAGCAAAGCCTTGTTCCAGCCAGAGGCCGCATTATGCACATCAATGCTGTAAGCCGCCGCCTCAAGCGGTGACATGCCGTAATGGTCATCGGTGGGGTGGAATGTTTTCACATGTAATATAAGGCTCTGGCCCGTGGCAGGATCAACGGGGAACTGATGTTCCTGCCCCGAAATGCCGTAAGCATATGCCTTTGGCCAGCCATTGGGGCCCGGAATGATTTTCATGCGATCCGGACGCAAGGTATAAAGTTCCAGAGGCAGGCCATCGCCGCCCATGACAGCTTCCAGATAACTGTTGCCCGCGATATTCAGGTAGGCATAGGCCGTCTCAAAAAATACGGCACGTCCCTGAGCCGGATTAGGCCGGTTCAGCAGGTCAAGCAACGGATGATGGTTTAATTTCTGATCCCCGCGAAATAACACCAGCGGCACAGCCGCCGCCGATTCCGACAAAAGCCGGATGGCGCGGTGCGTGATAACATTCTTGCGGTAACCTTCATCGGCCAGGCTCTGATAATTCCGGCCCGACCAACGCGCCTCATTCATCCCGACCCATAATGTCTCCGCCCCGCCCAAAAGAGAAGCCACCGCACTTTCTTTATGCTCTGGCGGCACCGTTTCAGATGGTTTTATTCTTTGAAATAATCTATTTAACGGTCCCATATATCTCTCCATTGGGCAGTCATGATTTTAAAATTTTTGTGAATTTTACATAAAAAAACCTCCGCAAGATTGCGAAGGCTGGCCATAAAAAAAGCCCCACAAAGTGTGAGGCTTCGGATATAGAATTAATAATTAATTTACTAGGTTATTTCTATTGGTGAGATATTGAAAGTTTTCATTACCCCTTCACTAAAATCAAAATACTCTGGACTCATTATTTGAACTACCACTGCCTCTGGTATTCTAAAGAGTAGAGCCAATTCATAATCAGGGACTTCATTGTTTTCATATTTATTTTTATAAAGTTCCCTAAACTCATATGGAAAAAGTAACTCGCAGGCTAAATGTTTCGCTACAATCTCGCATAAGTAGGCTGGTGATTTATTTACTGATAATATTTCCCCACGACTTGATAATGCGGAAATTAGGAATTCTAAATCGTCCTCAGTAATTGTCAGGCCATTCTGTTCACTCGACACGTTATTTGTTTTATGTAGGAATATATGACAAAGCTCTTTTGCGATTACAAATCGACGTTCACATATGTTAAGTGAGGAAGCATAATCAATTTTTACACAATCTTTTGAACTATAGACTTCTGGCAATTGATATCGCTTATACCTGCCGAATACAACATTCTCATCTGTGGAAATCACTTTAGGAGAAATCTCAATCTCATCGACCCAAGATATCTTTAGAATATCTACTATTTCTGATAAATCATAAGGTACTTTGGTAAAATTGTTATCTTCCGCAAGTTTTTCCAAAACTTGCCGAACACCCTTAATCGATTTCATCTGATTCATGTAAAAGAATTCCCCATACCTACATCCTCAATGGACATAGCCTTTTAATAAAGGCTATGTCATCAAAGAACGTACATCTTGTTTTTCTATATGCTGATTCCAATTGCTTGCATTGCATTTTGGAGCGGCATCGAAGCGGTTAATTTGATCAGCAAGCTCATCCGGTGTCATGTTCCTTGCTTCACTAGAAACAAAAAACTTCACATCTTTTAAACCACTGTCTTTTTCCTTAACCAACCACTTCATAAGTTTGTCTTTTGCGACACTCATGGCTTTCTCCTACCGAAGGTTAAAAAATACAGATKTTATTAAGTACGAAAATAGAACGACAACGTTAATTATACATTAACATCTCAAAGCGAACTAGCCATTCTCTCTTCGCAACTATATATAGCATAACTTATTTTAAAGGCAAAATTATGACTATATTCTTACTATTCTGTAAGTTGAGATATATATAGTTCCAACATTAAGACATGTCCACAGAATAATTCTAACCCTACATTACTCAACAAACAATATAGTGTGCAATTTTCATACCATTTAATTTAAACGTCTTAATATCAGTCAGTTACAAAATTAAGAAGAAAAACATACTCAGCTTCACCCCAACAACTGTAAAAAAAGCTGACACACTGTCAGAATATTTTACAACTCTGGATCCCTTATCTCGAACCCATAATATAAAAATTAACAACTACTCGCTCAAAAATCATCATCACCAATAAGCCATATCGAACCCAAAAAAATCCCGGACGCGCGGTAAAGTCAGGCCGCAGGGTCTGCACTTAGGCTCAAAAGCTTGTGTAAAGTTTGCAGTTGCGGGACCTTGGCCGCCGTCCGGGCCGGCCAGATCATCCCAAAAAAATTGAGAGATAAAGCCGGTTAAAAGATTTAAAAACGCCTTATTTTCGGGCTGGATGCTGATTTCAGTAATAATTCCGTGACCGCCCAGACCATGGCATCAAGCCTGTCCGGGCTTTTGCCATCGCTTAAGCCGCTGCTGGTTAAAGAGCACATCTGGTCTTCTAATTCTGCGAAGAAACCATGATGCTTCACTCTTTCCTGTTCATATAAGGCCGCGACGGGCTCTGCCCTCAAGACTTTCCCCCGGCTTGCCCGTACCGCGCGGTAGCTCACATCCGGATCAATCTGGCGCAGCAGACTTTCCACCAGTTCGCCGCCATTATTGACTTCGGCGACCATGCGGTCGGCCTCATATTTATGATAAGCCGCCAAGGCAGCCTTTGCCCAGCCAAGGGTGCTTAAGCCCTGAACCGAACAATCTTCCAGAATATAAGCCTGATTATTATTGTCCCGGCCCGCCACAATGATGCCGCAAGTATCGGCATTCTTGCCGCTGGTCACGGGCGGATCCACGGCCACCACAATACGGTTCAGAGGCGGCACGTCCCTTACCCTGATATTTTCCAGCAGATCCCGGTTCCACAAGGCCCCGGGCACATCACTCAGGATCTCGCCATATATCTCTTGCCGGCCAATGCGCGTGCCTTCATATTGCCCGACCACCTGATCAAAGAAACTCTGCGGCAGATTTGATCTATTGTCATAGGTGGAGCCACGCACCACTTGCGTTGTTTCATCCTCCACCAACCGCCGCAGCAGAGGAATATTACGCGGCGTTGTCGTGGCCAGAACCCTGGGGGCCTTACCAAGCCGAAGCCCCAGCAGCAGATTAAACCAGCTATCTTCAAGGTAACGCCATTTTGCCAATTCATCCGCCCAGGCCACATGATGCTGCGGGCCGCGTAGTTGATCGGGAGATTCCGCAGAATATAAAAAGGCCTGTATGCCATTGGGCCAGACCAGTTTTTTATTGCTGCTTTCAAAGGTCGGCATGAAATCCTTGGGGGTGACCGCCAGCAATCCGCTCTCGCCCTCAATCATCGTCAGGCGGCCATCCAGAAAAGTATCCGCCACCAGCGCAATCCTCTCCGGCGCGCCTTTGGGGGCCTTTGAGGGGCTATCGCCTTCGGTCAGTCCTCTTATCCATTCAACGGCGGTTCGGGTTTTACCAAATCCCCTTCCCGCCAATATCAACCAGCAGAACCAGTGTCCTTCGGGCGGCAATTGATTTTTTCTTGCCCAGAAATGCCAATCATAATTTAAGGCATCACATTCATCTTCGGTTAAATCCGCCAGAATTTCATGCCTGCGCTCCTGACTTAAAGAAGACACCCATTCCGCAAGGGCGCGGTTATCCTTGCTATCAGGCACCATCAATGGGTTTAGTCGCCATCTGATCCAGTTTTTTCATTAAKCGTGTGCGCGGGGAATGGCCCTTGTTTTTTTCAACAGAGGCCCCGCGTTTTTTCCCGTCGCCGAATATCTCTGGCCGGTGCGCCTTCAACAAAAATATGGCGATTTTCTCATCCACCAATCGGCCTTCTTCTGTTTCATTCACGTCATTCACATCTTTACCCATCGCCTTGTCCCATAAATATGCTTCCAGATAATCCAGAGCCTGCTCCATGGCATTCTGCCATTTTTCCCGAAAATCAGGCCGAAGATTACGTTGCCGGTAAACCAGCGAACGATCCAGACCCGCCTTTGTCGTGGCTTTTGTCACATTGCCGGTTTGTTGTAATACCTCAAGAAAGAGCGCTTCTTTTTTGCTGCTCCACCGCTTACTGCTGTTCATTTGCGCCATACAGACCTTCAGACATAAAAAAACCGCCCTCACAAGAAGGCGGCATGACCGTAGGGCGAAGGCCCTGTCAAAAATATTTTGAAAACTGGTAAGCCATTACCCCTCTCCCATGCTGTTTTGAGAGCCAATTTCTGACCATGAAATAAAGACTACACTAGTTACCCCGCTTTGTCAAAGATATWTTCCTATTAATAGGCATGTATTGTTTATTATTTAATTAAAACTTCGTATAAAATAGGTTAAATAAATAATATTTGCCTATTATTGACTATCGTCCTATAATGATGGCGGATGAAGACTTAAGCCCTCTTTATCCACGATTTGCATGTCATGACAGATATGCATGGCTGTCCTTTTATGCGATTTAAGGGCGGCCTTTGATCGAAACCCTCCTTGCGACTTGGCGTCCCTTCATTTTTATGAAGGGCGCCATTTTTTTACCCATAATTTTCTCTCTGGATTTCATTTTTTCCTTGAAAGCTGCCCGCAGGCCCTATAGTCAAAGAAAATAGATTTAATGAAGGGATACATCATGGCAAACTATAAAGTCACCTTAAAAGCCGACCTTAAACGCGGTTCTTTCTACTGGGTTGCAAATGTTAATGCCGATAATGAAGAAGAGGCCGAGGTCGCGGCAGAGCATCTTTTCATGGCAGAAATAGAAAATGCCGCAGACTGGAATTTTTCCGACAGCAATATTGAGCCTGCCTGACCAAAAATCATATGACCGCTTTGGCTATTCTTTGTCCGGTGACCAGCCTGTGACCCATTGGGAAGCCGGGATAATTTCAGGCGGCACGCCATTGGCGTGGAACCATGAATCCACCACATAATGCCCCGGCCCTTTTATGCTTTTATCAATCCCGGGGCCAATCTCATGAATGGTGGCGGTATTATGGGGCCAGCGGTCAATGAAATACCCCCGGCGCAGGGGCTGCCCCAGACTATGGAATTTAATCARCCCGGCTTTGCGCATTAAAAAAAGATATGTGCTGCTGTTATAGGCTTCATCAATACAATCCATTTGATCGCGGGTCGAAAAATTTATAATTTGCGCCCCGGCATCATCATTGGCCGTATCCGTCTTGGGGCCTATGATTATTTCAAACAAACCGATGGCTTTCTTGATAAGCTCCCTTTCCTGCGCGGCATTTTCGGCGGGCGCGTCAAATACGCGGATAATTTTCTGCCATTCCTGCGCGCTGATACCTGTCCTTATGTAATATCGGCAGCCATAACCTTTGCAAACCCCGAAATCCTCCTTGACGATGGGAATATCCTTATAGTCATTTATAAGCTTCAGTGATGCGCTGCTGCCGCAGGCGGCCGTCACCATGGCCAGAAATATGATCAAAGCGGTTCTTATCATTTCTGTTGTTCCAAATTTTGCGTAGTCTTCAAATAATGCCCGGCCACTCTTTCCTGCCAAGGCACCTTATGATCCTTTGTATGAAAGCCCACATGACCGCCGTCATCTGTGATCAAAAGACTAATCGCGCCATCTTCTGGCCATTCTCTGCTCTGATAGTCTTCCACGGGAATCCAGGGATCATTTTGCGCGTGAATAAGCAGAGTTGGCACTGTAATCCGGCCAATAAATTTTTGCGCCGAATGCAGATTATAATATTCTTCCGCCCCGGACATCCCGTGTGCCGGGGCCGTGAACTGGTCATCAAATTCAAGTAATGACTTGGCATTTTTGGCTTTATTCAACAAAGTCTTTTCATGATGATTCGCCATTTGTCCGGCGTATTTTTTCATGCCCAGCAAAAGATAATTGTGATACAGCTTATTTCGCCTTTCCATGAGACGCCGCTGCACAGCCTCTAGATTAAGCGGGGCGCTAACGCCAACCGCCGCCTTAACCGGCACATCCGCCCCCCTCTCCCCCAGATATTTCAACATCATATTGCCGCCAAGCGAAATGCCGTAAAGAACAATGCCTGCGCCATAATCCCGGCAGGTCACCTGATCCACCACATGGGCAAGATCTTCGCTCARGCCGCCRTGATAWGGCCCGRYACTYGTTTYTGCCGATGGSCCGGCCCCCCGYAAATTAAGSCGCARCACMGGAAARCCAAGCGMRGAAAAATAMGCCGCMGCCGAGATAACATTRGGRGATGTTTCGTCACCKGCAAGMCCGTGAATAATGATAATCACCGGGAGAAGGCTGGATTTTTCAGAGGGATGGAGAGATGCCTTAAGGCTTTTCCCTGCCCCCAGATCAAAACTGACCCGTTCGAAATCTTGACTTATGGCCCGCGCTGGCCCGACAATAGTATTTTTCATGGTTTGCAAGTCTGCGCCGCGCCATTTTAATCCTATCACGAATTCCGGCACATTAAAGCCTTTGATAATCCGGCCAAATTCCTGAAACCCGCGATTATTTTTTTTGGCTGCCATCCTCACCGCTCATTTTATGGTCATAGGTTATCCAGCTGGTCTTTTTACCGAATTGATMATAAAAAGTTTGCGCGCCCTGATTATCATGCGCGGTGATCCATCTTATCACCGAACAATCCTGAGCCTCTGCAATATCATTCAGTCGATCAAGCAAAGCCTTGCCGACGCCGATCCTGCGAACTGTCGGGCAGACATATACATCATCAAGAAAAATACCGACTTCGCCCGCCAAGGGCCGCAGGAAACTTCGGTAATGTATGATRCCSCGCGGCKCRCCATCCACCAATGCCGCAAGACCGCGCAGYTCCGTTCCATGRCCGCCAAGCCATGTCCATACGGTTCCMAGCTGTTGCGGYGTCAAATCAACTTTATARAAAKCCGCGTAGCTTTTATATAAYTCGGCCCATTGTTTAAATTTAATCTGCCGAACCTCAACGATCTCGATCATGTTTACCCTATTTTTCTAGTTTTATTTCTTGCCACTATATCGTAAAAAAGCCGCACCTCAAGACTATTGAGGACGGCTTTTAAGAAAATCTAACGCAACGTGTTAAATAACGCCGTCGCGTTCTTCACGTTTGCGATCTAACTTACGCGCACGCCTGACAGCTGCGGCTGATTCACGGGCTTTCTTTTCAGAAGGCTTTTCAAAGAATCGGCGCATCTTCATTTCGCGATACACGCCTTCACGCTGTAGTTTTTTCTTCAGCGCACGAAGAGCTTGATCTACGTTATTGTCGCGGACAGAAACCTGCATTGGTCTGTCACACTCCTTTCTAGAGTTAGTGGTTTATATAAACCCTCAAAATACAAAAAGAATCTCAAAGGCAGTGACTTCTAGCATTCGCCGCCGCCTTTGTGAAGCATTTTATGGTAAAATCCCTAATGACCCGTAAAAACAGGGACTAAGTCTGAAAAGCTTTTGACCGGATGGCTTGCCTTGGGCATAATGATGTTATGGCAAAATTAAATACCGATATTCCAGATGACTTACGTGCGCCCCTTTTACAGGCGGCGCTCGTCCATGTCCCGTTTGAAGGCTGGGGCGATAAAGCATTGGCCCTTGCCGCGCAGGACTTAAAAATTGAGGCCGGACTTGCTGATTTGGCTTTCCCCGGCGGGGCCGGCGATATGATTGACATGCTGGCGCAGCAACAAGATCAGAATATGGTTGATGCCTGCCCAGATGAAGCTTTAAAAAATTTAAAAATCCGGCAAAAAATTACCCGGCTCGTCAAAAGTCGTATAGAAGCAGAACAAAATATTAGGGAGGCCGCCCGCCGTGCCGTGACTTACCTTGCCTTGCCCCAGAATGCTGCTCTTGGCCTTAAAATACTGTACCGCAGCGTTGATTTGATGTGGAAAACCATCCATGATCCCTCCACTGATTTTAATTTTTACACCAAACGGCTGACCCTGTCCGGGGTCTATAGTTCAACTTTTCTCTATTGGCTYAATGATGAGTCAGAAGATTTTACCGAAACATGGGCSTTYCTTGACCGGCGCATTACCAATGTGATGCAATTTGAAAAAACCAAGGCCCAATTCAAATCCGGCTGCAAGGCCACGACAGACAGATTACCTGATATTTGGCAAAATATCAGCAATTTGAGATAYCCCTCAAATTCATAATTTTCTACGCGTTTTATGATAAAGACTTAGTCTATTTGACAGTCGGCAGCAGGCGGGTGACATGGCCCATTTTACGGCCAGGGCGGGCGTGCATCTTGCCATAATGATGAAAGTTGGCATCGGGATCTTTAAGATAGAGATCCATGTCATGAATTTCATCCCCGATCAGATTTTTCATTTCCGCNCKGMYWKAAWGNGCYRSYWTYGCCRRGKKKWANNCYGCAKATGGCGCGGATATGCTGTTCGAATTGGCTTGTGGGGCAAGCCTCGATCGACCAGTGACCACTGTTATGGACGCGCGGCGCTATTTCATTCACTCTGAATATTGGCGCCGAAGATGAGACAAAAAACTCCACCGCCAAAACCCCCACATAATCAAGCTCCGCCGCAATTTTCCTTGCGATGGCCACCGCCTGCTGGCGGCGTTCGGGCGTAATGCGGGCGGGAACAATGGACAGATCAAGGATATGGTTTTTATGAATATTTTCCGCAGGGTCGAAACATTTAATATCGCCGTCCTGCCCCCGCGCGGCCAAAACAGATATTTCCATATCAAAGGSAWTRRMRCCWTCWRYRWTGATCTCATGCGACTTTAACTTGGCCCACGCCTTCGGGAGCTCTTCCATTTTTTTGACAATCACCTGCCCCTTGCCGTCATAGCCAAGGCGGCGCGTTTTCAACACAGCAGGAAAACCGATTATTTCCAAAGCATCCTGTGCCTCGGCTTCTGTCGAGGCAGCCTGATAGGGCGCGGTATCTATGCCAATCCCGTTCAGGAAATCTTTCTCCTGCAAACGATCCTGAGAAACACGCAATACGTCGGCGCTGGGGAAAACCGGCACATGCCGGCGCAATATCTCAACGCTTGCCACGGGAATATTTTCAAATTCATAAGTGACCACATCCACCTGTTTGGCAAAATTGATTAACGCGGCCTCGTCAGTATAGCATTTTCGGCTCAGGCGATCCGTGACCTGTTCCGCTGGATTTCGCTCATCCGGGCAATATATATGCGTATGATACCCAAGCTGAGCGGCCGCCATGGCCAGCATCCGGCCCAATTGGCCGCCGCCAAGAATACCAATAACCGCACCGGACTCAAGTTTGATCATTTTACCCTCATCCATGAATTGTTAATCCGTAGGTTCGGGCGCAACAGCGTCGGTTTGCGCCCTGCGCCACTGGCCAAGTCTTTCGGCCACGCCGCCATCTATCAACGCCACGATTGACGCCGCCATAAGGCCGGCATTTATGGCACCGGGCTTGCCGATCGCAAGGGTACCCACCGGCACACCGCCCGGCATCTGGACAATTGACAGAAGACTGTCCATGCCTTTTAAAGCCTGACTTTCCACCGGAACGCCAAGCACGGGAAGTATGGTCATTGAGGCGGCCATGCCCGGAAGATGAGCCGCACCGCCCGCGCCGGCGATAATGACCTTCACCCCTCTATCAGCAGCTGTTGTTGCATATTCCACCAGACGCGCCGGCGTTCTATGGGCCGAAACAATCTTTTTTTCGTATAAAATACCAAGTTCATCAAGAATATCCGYGGCATGCTTCATCACCGGCCAGTCAGACTGACTGCCCATAATCACGCCGATAACAGGTTTATTCTCACTCATATCCTTAAATTCCCACCGTTAAGATCAGTATAATATGCCATATCAGAAATCGCGGATTATAACGCGGCTTTTGTGCAGCGCAAGCTTTCTATATGTCACCACGCGCAAGGTGATAAAGCTTTCTGGATAATATATCAGATTATGCTATTATGTATCTTTAAGTTTACATTAACATAGGTTTATTGAGTCGCAAATGAGAGTACCAACAACAGGCCCAACCAGTCGAGCGGAGCCCTTAAGGCGCAAGACAGTAAGTCGTAGCAAAAGCACCTCGCAAGTCGCCGCATCGTCGGGCAGCCGCAATATTCAAGACACCGCCAGCGTTTTGGGCATACCGCCAGAGGAAATGACAACAAAGGTGCGCAAGGCAATCATGATGTTGATGTCTGAAGTGGACAATATGCGCAAAGATCTGGAGCTGGCCCACCGGAAAATTTCGGAACTTGAAAAACTGGCGGATCAGGATAGYYTGWTRKMRATATCYAACCGSCGSGCCTTYGTYCGKGAAATGACCCGAATGATTTCATATTCTCAGCGCTATGGCATTCACAGCTCTCTCATTTATCTTGATCTGAATGACCTTAAGAAAATAAATGACACCTACGGCCATAAAGCCGGGGACGCAGCCTTGTCTCATTTGGCCAATGTTATTGTGAAGAATTTACGTGATTCTGATATTGTCGGCAGATTGGGCGGTGATGAATTTGGTATCATTCTGCCCAAAGCCAGTCAAAAAATGGCCGAAACAAAGGCCCTGTCATTAATCAAATATCTGAACGACACGCCGCTCGAATATGAAGGCAAGAAATTCATCCTTAAAGTGGCCTACGGCATATATCCTCTCCTGGGCACAGAAAGCGCCGATCAGGCCCTGGATAAAGCCGATCAAAAAATGTATGTTAATAAAAAGGCGTCGAAAGAAGACTAGTGCCCTGTGTCAGGCAATTATATCAGGCAATAATTCATTCTCCAGCCGGGCGATTCTGTCCCGAAGGTTAAGCTTTTGTTTCTTTAATCTTTGCACCTGAAGCATATTGGTTTTACCGCTTTCGATCAAGGCTTGAATGGCAACGTCAAGATCCCTGTGCTGTATGATAAGTTCCTGAATTTTTTCAGAAATTTCATTTTCATCCATTAACATATCCATAACAGGCCCACTTAAAAAATATTGTACGAAATCACCATAGAATGTAATTTTTTATATCACATTTTGCGGCAAATTGCCTTATGTTTCTTTGGATTTCCAYCGCTTKACCTGYKKWATATCAATATCRWAKARATCMAGCANWCSGCCCNARYGTATGRTCRATCATATCYTCKAKRCWTTSGGGTTTGGCATACATGGCGGGAACCGGCGGCGCGATGATCGCCCCCATTTCCGAGAGCGCCGTCATCGTGCGAAGATGCCCCGTATGAAGCGGCGTTTCCCGCACCATAAGAACAAGTTTCCGTCTTTCCTTCAAGACCACATCCGCCGCGCGGGTGAGTAAACTCGAGGTGACGCCGGTCGCAATTTCTGACATGGATCGTACGGAACAGGGCACGATTAACATGCCGCGCGTTTTAACCGAACCGCTGGAAATCATCGCCCCAATATCGTCAATGGCATGCGTGCAGTCCGCCAGAGCCTTTACTTCTGCGACTTTCATATCCATCTCATAACCCAAAGTTACCTGAGCCGAGCGAGACATGATCAGGTGCGTCTCAATATCAACCTGTTGCAATAGCTCCAGCAGGCGCACCCCATAGCAGATTCCAGATGCTCCGGACAGTCCGATAATAATTTTATCHTTTTTAGCGCCCATGGAAGAAAATCCTTGAAATATTCAAAAAAGTTACGCGAAACGATGGATCATGTTTTTAAAAAAACATGTGACACTATGCCAAAAACGGACAGTGTTTCATAGATTTTCGTGACAATTCACAATTTTTATGCTTTAATTTACAGCCAATCCTCGCAAACAGGAGACCTAAATATGCATATAGAAGCTCGTCTTTCAGCACTCTCAGAAAAACATCAAAAGCTTGACAGTATAATCCTTAAAGAAGAACATAGGCCCGCCCCGGACACTGTCATGCTCTACGAATTAAAGAAAGAGAAATTAAAGCTTAAGGACGAGATAGAGCGATTCAGGCGAACGGGATAGCCAACCAATCTAAAAAAGTCCGCAAATGCGGGCTTTTTTTATGCAATGATTTTTCCTGACAGAACCCAGAATTCCAGAGCCAAGGACTTTTAAAGACTAGGCCTCTTCTTTAGTTTCTGCTTCTTCCGCCACCACTGGGACATCAGCTTTTTCTTCAGCCTTTGGCGGCGCGGCCTTTAACACAGCAGCATCCAATTCACCTTGCTTGCAAAGCCCAAGCAATACAGGATCAACGGGTTTGATTTCGCTCATATTCCAATGTTCGCGGCTGCGAATCGCCAAGATCGTTGGCTTTGTCGTGCCCACAAGACGGCAAATTTGTGCATCGGAAAGTTCAGGATGATTTTTCAGAACCCAGGCAATAGCATCTGGCTTATCCTGCCTTTTGGATACGGGCGTATAACGCGCGCCTTTGGATCGCACCTTGGCCGGTATTTCATCTTTCAGTAATTCCAAACGACAAGAGCTGTCATTTTGACAGCGTTCAATATCCTGTAACGTCAATTGCCCATTGACCATTGGATCCAGCCCCACAATATTTTGGGCGACTTGCTCATCGGCAATGCCTTGTACTTCCAGTTCATGCAAACCGCAAAATTCGGCTATCTGTTTAAAAGACAGGCTTGTATTGTCAACCAACCAAACGGCTGTCGCCAAGGGCATCAAAGGCTGTGTCATTTGACCTCCTGCGGAATTTTCCGCTTTCTTTAAAAAATTTAAGGAACTTCAGCGCAACATAGAGGAATTCGCCGATCAGGCAAAGCTTTATACGCACAAAAATGTCATATTTGTTTCTGACCAAAAGGGCAAGKAAAAAAAGCGGGCCGTAAGTTTACGGCCCGCTTTGACTGATTTCCGGCATTATTTTCCGGAAAAATAATTATAGATTACACAATCTGTATTCTTTAGTTGATTATCNATGACAATGGTAACACGAATGATAGTTGTGTATCCGTAAGGCTTTCTGGCGGTGCCGGCAATGGATTAATTCGCTTCATCAGTTTCGGGATTTCTTTATCAAAAACCGCCTGCCCTGTTGGCGTAAGCACCTCATGGCTAATGATAGCACCCGTGCGATCGATATTTACCCGAACCTTTGCGCGTCCTTCAAGTTCTTTACGTATAGCAGAACGCGGATAGACCTGTTTTTTGGCCACCAGATGAACGATCTTTTTCTGCCACTTTCTAATGTCATTGGCCTCAGCCTGTGCTGAAAAACCTGCTATTCCAAAAGTAAGCACCGCTGCGGCGCTCACATAAATGCATAATTTGCTCAAAAATTTTGTCATACTCTTACTATCCTATCTACTTATATTCATTTCATACAAATGTTTATCATATGAACAACCATAGTATATTTTGTCTTCACGAATCAACATACAGACAAAATGTAAACCGAAGCTTAAAGATAAAATTTTATTTATTTTTTGATAAAGATTTTGATAAAGATAAAGTTGTGAATATCAATATATTTGCCTATTATATTGACCCGGCCACCTTATAAAGATTACATTCAACCAGCATATTCAACCTCTGGAAAACAGGCATACAACATGAAAAAAGGCATTTTATTCAGCATTGCTATAGTAATATTTTTTGGCACCCTTGTATCAGTCCGCGCGGATACGCCATTAAATGAAAAAGATATACAGCATTTCATAAATGCCATGAAACCGCTACAAAAATTAGGCGAGAAACATGACATAGACGATAGTGATAATATGCCAATGGAACAAGGAGATATGAATAATTTTTCTCCTATGGCCAGCTCATTGGAAAAAATTAGAACCCATAAGGCCTTTGATGAATTTAAAGCCATCATTGATGATGCCGGCTTTTCTTCTGTTGAGCAATGGGCTAATGTCGGGGACAGAATAATGCGCGCGTTTATGTCTTTAAAAATGATCTCGGAGATGACACCCGAAATAATACAGAAAATTCAGAAAAGTCTGGCAGAAATAGAAAAAAGTGACTATTTATCGCCAGAGGTGAAAAAACAACTTGTCACCAGCATGAAACGCTCGCTGACACTTGAAAAAAATATGTCATCCGATGATAAGGCTGATATAGATATCGTCAAACCCTACCTAGCCAAGCTAGAMAGACACTTCGAGGAAACAGAATGAACAGAACCGAAATTATGCGCCTGCGCAAGTATCTGAATGACAAATTCGAGACCGAAAAATTTACGCTAGAACCCGGAAATCAAAAAGATGGCAGCATGGAGTTACATTTTAATGATGAATTTATCGGCGTGGTCTATCGGGACGAGGATGAAGGTGAAGTATCCTACGCGCTGAATATCGCCATTCTGGAAGAAGACCTGCCGGGCGCATCTGATGCGTCATTAATATAGTCACGCGGCCCTTATCTCAATAGCTGCCAGTTTTATAATACGGTAACTTGCTGTTATGGCAAGCGAAGCTATAATGGTGGCAACGGCAAAATCCGGCCAACCTGTTCCGGTTACAAATACACCGGATGCGGCAATAATAATGGCAAGATTCCCAATGGCATCATTGCGCGAACACAGCCAGACAGACTGCATATTGCTATCCCCCACCCGGTAACGGTAAAGCAGTATAGCACTGACCAGATTGGCAATGAAGGCGATAACCCCCATCATGCCCATAATTTGATAAGACGGTATCTGGCCACTGATAAAATAGTAAATCATCTGACCAAATACCCACAGCCCGAGCAGGCCAAGGCTGATCCCCTTGAACATGGCCGCCCTGGCCCTGATCGCCAGAGGGTAACCCAAAGCGAGCAGCGTTATGGCATAAGTCACCGTATCACCCAGAAAATCCAGCGCATCGGCCTGTAACGCCACAGAACCGGCGAAAAAAGCGCCGCTGAATTCCGCAAAAAACATAACGCCGTTGATGATCATAACGATCCACAACACCCGGCGGAAGGATTTTACCTCAAGCGCTTCTTGATCAATATCATCGTGGTCGCAACATCCCGACATTATTCTGTATCCTCCCCATGATCTTCCTTGATATGAACAACCATATCCCGCACCATGTCCCGTATATGGTCATCCACCGCTGAATAAAAAATCTGCCGGCCCTGCCGATCACTGGTTAAGATACGGGCCGCCTTCAACAGGCGCAAATGATGACTTACGAGTGATGGGCTAAGCCCGAGCCCCTCGGCAAGAACACCAGAGCTTATCGGCGCGCCCAGACAGGCATAAACGATCCGTAACCTGCTGGCATCCCCCAGCAGATGAAATATCTCCGCCAGTTCGGTGGCATCATCTTCATGTAAATGTTCCATAACTCTTTATACTAATACTTAAACAATTGTTCAAGTATTAAATCATTTATTTTTTAAAGATATAAATAATCATTAGATGTTATTTTTTCTAAGACATTTCCAGTGGCTTTCTGTAGAATCAACCCATGAATAAATTATATCATTATTGGTTTTCCCCTTTTTCCAGAGCCATCCGTATGGCACTGATGGAAAAGAAGGTTGAATTTGAACTGGTGCTTGAACTTCCCTGGATGCGGCAGCACGAATTTTTAGCGCTTAATCCGGCGGGGACTGTGCCGGTCATGATCATGGAGGATGGCCTGACCCTAAGCGGAAGTTATGCCATTCGTGAATATCTGGAAGAAACCAATAGTGATAATCCGTTACTTGGGGAAACCGCCCCCGCGCGGGCGGAAATACGCCGTCTGATTGATTGGTTTGATGTGAAATTCAATGAAGAGGTCACTTCGTTGCTCATTACTGAAAAGATCATGAAACGCTTTCTGAAGCTCGGCGTACCCGAGGCCAGCAATATCCGATGCGCAAGTATCAACCTAAAGCAACATTTAAAATATATTGAATATTTGGCCGAACGGCGCAATTGGCTCGGCGGCGATGATATCTCCTACGCCGATATTACGGCGGCAAGCCACCTGTCCTGCATAGATTATCTGGGTGATGTGCCATGGGAGAATTTCCCGGGTGCAAAAGACTGGTATGCCCGCATTAAGTCAAGGCCTTCTTTTCGGCCCCTTCTCAAGGACCTGATTGCCGGATTGCCGCCGGTGTCCCATTACAAAAACCTTGATTTTTAATCACGATGCCGGACGCAACAGCCGCCAAAAACCACATCATTAAAACAGCAAAAGAGGCGGGTTTTGATGTGATACGGGTCACTGACCCTTCCGGATTAGAGGTAAATGCCGCCTATTTTCAACAATTTCTTGATAAAGGCCATCACGGCGACATGGACTGGATGAGGGAAAAAACAGACAGAAGGTCAGCGCCCCGTGTCCTGTGGCCCGACGTAAAAAGCATCATTCTGTTAGCAATGAATTATGGCCCGGATCAAAATCCACTCGGCACGCTGAAGTTAAAAAATATGGGCAATATTTCGGTCTATGCGCGCGGCAAGGATTATCATGATGTGGTCAAAAAAAAACTAAAACAGGTGGCCCGTGATTTGCACAATCGGTTTGATGTCGATGTCAAAGTTTTTGTTGATACGGCCCCTGTTATGGAAAAGCCTTTGGCGGCAAAATCCGGCCTTGGCTGGCAGGGAAAACATACTAATCTGGTGAGCCGGGATTATGGCTCCTGGCTCTTTCTGGGTAGTATTTTTACTACCCTTTCGCTCGCGCCCGACCCGCCCGAAATTGATCATTGCGGCAGCTGCACCAAATGCCTTGACATATGTCCAACGAACGCCTTTCCGGCGCCAAATCAATTGGATGCGCGGCGCTGTATATCGTATCTCACCATTGAATATAAGGGCCATATTGCCGAAGAATTCAGAAAACCCATGGGCAATCGCATTTATGGCTGCGACGATTGTCTGGCAGTCTGTCCCTGGAATAAATTTGCCAAAAAACTGGATGAACCCGCCTATCTGCCCCGCCCGGAACTTGTCCATCCAGAACTTGGCGATCTGCTTGAATTAGACGACGCCTCATTCCGGCAGGTTTTTTCTGGCTCCCCCATCAAGCGCATCAAAAGAGATTATTTTATTCGCAATGTCTTAATTGCCGCCGGAAACAGCCAGAATACATCGCTTGTTCCCAAAGTTATCAAACATCTTGAGGACCCGGCCCCGATCATTCGCGCCATGGCCGTTTGGGCCCTTGCTCAATTATGTGAAGTTAATGAATTTGATGACTTAAAAAAGAAACACCGCAAATGCGAAGCCGACCAAGATGTTCTTATGGAATGGAACAGATAAAAAAAAAGGAGGTGCAAGCACCTCCTATAGAATCAAAACTGGTGATCTGAGCTAATCATCCATTTCTTTTTTGCCTTTTTCTTTCATATGATCTTTCATATGACCTTTCATATTTTTTTTATGTTCATGCCCTTCCATGTCCCCCTTGTGCATTTTCATGTCTTTTTTATACGCAGCACAGGCTTCCGGATCAGCTTTGCATTTTTCTTTCATGGCTTTCTTTTTAGCTTTCCAAGCCTCTTTATCCGCTTTACTCATATCTTTCTTCATCATCATTTCAGATTTTTTCTTATCGCCATGTTCTTTCTCATGACTGATCGCTGGCGTAATCATAAATGATGTCGCCGCAAAGATTGCAACGAGTAATTTTGGTGAAAGAATCGTCCTCATCAACTTATTCATAGATAGTCTCCCATTAATTATTGGTATCCCCAATTGAATTTTAGCAGTTTCAGGTTGCACATTAAATATGTCCTAAATGTGGCAGCCCGTCAATCCACCTTTAGCAAATCAAGGTTTTCTTGCGCTAAATCAGCATGTTCAGACTCTGGGTAGAGCGTTAAGATTTTCTGCCAAGTCAATTGCGCCGCAGATTTATTTCCGGATGCGCGGTGTAATATGCCTTGCTCCAGCAGAATATCCCGATGTTCCGGTGCCAATATCATAGCCTGTCTCAAATCCAGCCGCGCTTTCAGGAAATGCTGTCTTTTACGATAGGCTTTCGCCCGCTGCAGGAACCCCACGAAATCCCGTTCATCCTGTTCAATGGCAAGGGTTATATCTTCAATCGCGGCCTTATATTGGCGGCGCAATATCTGCAAAGTGCCGCGCTCCAGATATAACGCATGAAGCAAGGCACGGTTAGTCATCAATCGCGAACCCGGCTTAATAGAAGAAAGCGCAGAACTATAAGCCAGATAAGATTTATCATAATCCTTTGCTACCTTCCAAGCCAATGCCGCCTGCAAATATAATTCTAGCGTGAGCTGATCGTTYTTTTGTTTCATACGAAAATCATATTTTGCGCTGRWSGSCAAKWYKKSTWY
>NVVM01000034.1:0-5287 GCA_002402225.1 Alphaproteobacteria bacterium | reverse complement strand
CAATTTTTSSAKYWWTTGMRYKKMGKYYYBTKGYKKYSMTRRSCYSRSCMKWGCGWRWGYYWWMYRDYSGCMMRSMSGAWYMYYRYSMRSAWRRMSWGCCMKRYSRYYRAAAATCCAATCTTCGGCATATTGCACAGCTTCGGCCTGCTTTTCCGGCTCAGGGCTTTGCGCCAGCGACATGCATATCTGGTATTTTTGCGGCTCATCTTCCATGGCAAAGGCTGTGGATATGAGAAAGGTAATTATGGCAATCAAAAAGAATATATATTTCATTTTCAGGAATATGGCCTTAAAACATAACAAGATCAAATTATTATATTGGCCCCCACGGAATGAGAAACATAATGCCCAATAAATTATTCTGTTTTGGATTAGGCTATAGTGCAAACTATTTCATTAACCATTTGAAAGACCAAGATACGGGCTGGCAATTCGCCGGTACGAAACGCGCGGTGGCAGAATATCCCAAGCCTCATATCACGTCCCATATTTTTGACGGCACCCAGCACATGGCTCATGCCGCAGAAATTTTGTCCGACGTCAGCCATATGCTCATTTCCATCACCCCGCAGGAAAATATTGGTGACCCTGTCCTGCGCCATCATGCGGCGGAAATTTCAAAGCTCAAAAACCTCAAATGGCTCGGGCTGNTATCCACCACGGGCATATATGGTGATCGCGGCGGCGACTGGGTGGGTGATGACAGCCCCCCGGCCCCCACATCAGCCAAAGGGCGGCAAAGACTGGCGGCTGAGCAATCTTGGCTCCAAATGCTTCATGATCATCAAATCCCTGTACATATCTTCCGGCTCGGCAGCATTTATGGGCCTGATAAAGGCCCGCTGCCCAACCTGCTCGCCGGACGGACAAAGAAAATCATTAAACCCGGACAATATTTCTCGCGCATTCATGTGGCCGATATTGCGCAAGTTTTATCTGCCTCCATGAATGCACCCAATCCGGGCAGAACCTATAATGTCGTGGATGATATGCCCGCAGAGAGTTCTGAAGTTATTGACTATATCTGTGATCTGCTGGGCCGCCCCCCTCTGCCGCCCCTTAATTACGCAGAAGCCGAAATGTCACCCATGATGAAAATATTCTATTCGGAGAATAAACGCGTCCGTAATGATCGCCTCAAACAGGAGCTCGGAATCACCTTGAAATATCCCACATATAAAGAAGGCTTTTCAGCATTGATCAAGGGCCAATAAGGCCAAAGGCCCGCACCGGAAAAGTTCCCATTCCCTTGACCTTTACCGGTACCGCAAAAAATTTGAACCCAGTCTCCGGCAAATCTCGTAAATTCGTCATATGTTCCACGATGGGAATATCCGCCCCCAGCAGCGTTGAATGCACCGGGCGGGAGTTGCCGCTTGTATCATCAATATTATGGGAATCAATCCCCACAAGAACCGCCCCCTGATCCCGCAGATATTCTGCAGCGGCCAGATTTAAATAGGGATAATCCTCGAAATACTGGTCACTGCCCCAGTGACCCGACCAGTCGGTGCGGATCAGAACCGCCTTTCCTTTTACATCCATACCGGAAAAATGTTGCGGCGTGATTTCTTTCACATCCGGGCCGACAATTATCACCAGCCCGTCCAGATTGGCCAGACTGGAAAGGTCAAGTTCCGACAGATCCTTGCCTTCCTCAAAACGATGGGAAGGCGCATCCAGATAAGTCCCCGTATTGGCCACCATATCAATACGGCCAATATGAAACGAAGTACCTTCCTCATAAATCTGCTCCGAAGCTTCCCGGCTGAGGTAATCACAGATAATCGGGGCGGGCAGACCTTTATAGGTGATCATGCCATGCTCAACCACATGGCTAACATCAATGAGTTTTTGAGTTTTTCCGGTCATGTCAATTCTCCTGAAACTTCCTTCACCAGCTGACACAATCGCTTTAAATCAGCGTCCGTTGACAGGCGGTGGTCGCCGTTTTTGACATAAGTRATYACCACRTCTTCRGAWTTRAGTYTRTCTGAAATKCGYTGAGCCGTCACKGGCGGCACRTCMGGRTCYYKCATMCCCTGWATCAGGCGCACAGGGCAKTCAAGRTCAATYTCYYYMTCCAGCAACARATGATCATTGCCTTCTKTAAKCARYGTCATKGTCATGGGATARGGATCATCACCATAATCGCAGGCTTCATAATATACCCCGTCCCGCTTTAAAGTTTCTTTAACCTCATCAGAATATTTATCCCAGCATAATTCCCTGGTAAAATCAGGGGCCGCCGCCAGACCAACAAAAGCCTTCACCTGTTCTTTTCGTTTGAGCGCCGTTAAAAGCCCGATCCAGCCGCCCATGCTTGATCCGACCAATATCAACGCCCCTTCGGTGACCTGATCTATAATCGCTGCCGCATCTTCGGCCCATGCCCCGATGGTGCCGTCCATAAAATCACCGCCGGATTGTCCGTGTCCTGAATAATCAAACCGCACATAGGCTTGGCCGCGTGCCTTGCAGAATACGTCCAAAGCCAAGGCTTTTGAGCCTTCCATATCAGACATAAACCCTGACAAGAAAACCACCGTAGGCCCTTTGCCATCCACTTTCTTGTAAGCCAGTTTGCGGTCTTTATGCGTGATGTAATCCATAAGTTTTCCTTCTCGACATATTATCCAAGTATATTTATAAGTTTATGGCTTTAAAACGCAACTGCTACTTGACACTCGGGGATTTCCTTATAATGTCACGCAGGAAATCAAATCAGAAATATGCCAGAAAAATGAGCGATCAGATGAGTAAAAATGGAACTGTAGCCTTAACCCTGCCGGACGGTAGTGTCCGTAGCTTTGATGGGCCGGTAACTGGCAGTATGCTGGCGGCGGATATCGGGCCGGGACTGGCCAAGGCGGCGATAGCGATCGTGGTTGACGGCGAGCAATGGGATTTAAGCCGGGAAATCACGCAAAATTCACATGTATCCATCATCACCATCCGGGACGAGGCGGCCCTTGAAATTCTGCGTCATGACGCGGCGCATATTCTGGCCGAGGCGGTAAAGGAATTATATCCCGACACTCAAGTCACCATTGGCCCTGCCATCGACAATGGTTTTTATTACGATTTTGCCCGCGAAACGCCTTTCACCACAGACGATCTTGTGATCATCGAGAAACGCATGGTGGAAATCATTGAGCGCGACGAAGAAATTATCCGCACTGAAATGAACCGGGATGAGGCCGTGAAATTTTTCCGCGACATGGGCGAAGATTATAAAGCCGAATTGATTGCCGCCATCCCTGAGGGCCAAGCCATCACTCTGTATAAACAAGGCAACTTCATTGACCTGTGCCGGGGGCCGCATCTGCCCAGCACCGGCAAACTTGACAAAGCGGCATTCAAGCTGATGAAAGTGGCCGGGGCCTATTGGCGCGGGGACAGCAATAATGAAATGCTGCAACGTATTTACGGCACCGCATGGCGGACAAAGAAAGAGCTGAAAGCCTATCTGCACAGGCTGGAAGAAGCCGAAAAACGTGACCACCGGAAATTGGGCAAGGAAATGAAGCTGTTTCATTTTCAGGAAGAGGCCGCCGGCATGCCCTTTTGGCATCCCAATGGCTGGACCATCTATCTGCAGGTGGAGGCCTATATCCGCCGCAAGCAACAGCAATATGGCTATCAGGAAATCAGGACACCCCAGCTGGTCGACCGGTCATTATGGGAAAAATCAGGTCATTGGGAAAAATTTCAGGACCATATGTATACGACCGAGGCCGATGGACGCGCATTGGCCTTCAAGCCCATGAATTGTCCCTGTCATGTACAGGTTTTCAATCAGGGAATCGTCAGCTACCGCGATCTGCCTCTGCGTCTGGCGGAATTTGGCTCCTGCCATCGTTACGAGCCATCGGGCGCGCTTCACGGCCTGATGCGGGTGCGCAGCTTTGTTCAGGATGACGCCCATATTTTCTGCACCAAAGACCAGATCACTTCTGAAACCGAAATTTTCTGCAAGATGCTGCTGGAAATATATAAGGATTTCGGTTTTGAGGATGTAAAAGTGAAATTCTCTGACCGGCCTGAAATACGTGCCGGCGACGATGCCACCTGGGATGAGGCGGAAAATTCCCTACGCGAGGCCATCGACAGCACGGGCCTTGCCTATAGCATGAACCCCGGCGAAGGGGCTTTTTATGGCCCGAAGCTGGAATTTGTCCTGACCGATGCCATTGGCCGGGACTGGCAATGCGGCACCCTGCAGGTTGATTTCGGCACGCCCGAAAGGCTGAATGCCCAATATGTGGGCTCCGACAATGATAAACATCACCCCGTCATGCTCCACCGGGCCATTCTAGGCTCTTTCGAACGGTTCATCGGGATTTTGATTGAAGAGCATGCAGGGCGTTTTCCCATGTGGCTGGCACCGGTTCAGGTCGTGGTTACAGGCATTACCTCCGATCAGGATGATCATGTTCGCGCCGTATATGAACAGTTAAAGGCTGCGGGGCTTCGCGCTGAAATAGACCTGCGCAGTGAAAAGATCAATTATAAAATCCGTGAACATTCCCACGCCAAGACTCCGGCCATMTTTGTRGTCGGCAAGCGGGAAGCAGAAGAAAATACCGTCACCATCCGGCGGCTAGGCTCAAAACAGCAGGAAACAATTGATTTGACGACCGCAATAAATAATTTGAAAAATGAAGCCCTTGCTCCAGATCAATAAATTGGCCGGAATTTTTCCGGAATCTCTGATAGATCATTATTGAATGATTGCATTTTTTTCATTTTTCAGTAATAAGATATAAAATATAATAAACTACGCCAACATTAACAACACAGCGGGCATTATGCCACTCTTTGGCTCCCGCAGGAGGAAATTTAAATAGTTAAAAGACCAATGCAGGGCCCGCCATCCAAAAAAGGATTACGGGTAAATGAAGATATAACCGCAGCTGAAATCAGATTAATTGATGATACGGGTGAAAACCATGGTGCTGTCAAAGTCGAAAAAGGCCTGACCATGGCCAAGGCAGCCGGGCTCGACCTCGTAGAAATTTCCCCCAATGTGGTGCCGCCCGTATGTAAAATTCTGGACTATGGCCGGTTTCGCTATGCGGCCCAGAAAAAGGCCAGCCTCGCCAAAAAGAAACAAAAAACGGTCGAAATCAAGGAAATAAAACTGCGGCCCGGCATTGAAAAGCATGATTATGATGTAAAAATGCGCGCTGTTGATAAATTCCTGACCGCCGGCGATAAAGTAAAAATCACCCTAAGGTTCCGAGGCCGCGAAATGGCCCATCAGGAACTTGGAATGCAATTGCTG
>NVVM01000033.1 GCA_002402225.1 Alphaproteobacteria bacterium | reverse complement strand
CGTATCGGGCGGCTGCATCGAAGGGGCGGTGATACAGGCGGCGCAGGACGTCATGACATCAAAAATACCCCAAATACTGGATTTTAGTGTCAGCAATGATCAGGCTTGGGAGGTTGGTCTGTCTTGCGGCGGACGGGTGAGGGTCATGGTTGAACCCATTGAGGCGAAATTACCCTTTATGGATAATATTTTATCGGCCATTTGTCCTGTAATGTTGATCACCGATTGCCTTACCGGAAAGACATCTTTTTCCGCATGCGGTGCCTCAGAGAAGAGCAAGTTGGAAAATCGGGACGGGAAGATTATCTTTCACCAAATACTGGAGCCACCTCTGAAATTATTTATCATTGGCGCAGTTCATATTACGCAGGCCATGGTCAAAATCGCCCAAAGCCTTGATATTGCTGTTTTGGTTATTGATCCGCGCACCACTTTTGCCAGCGAGGCCCGTTTTTCAGGCGTTGAATTATCGACGGATTGGCCCGATGAGGCTTTGGCGGCGCAGGAAATAACCTCTGGTACGGCGATTGTGACCCTGACGCATGATCCAAAACTGGATGATCCGGCGTTGGAGGTCGCGCTGAAATCCGATGCCTTTTATATTGCCTCATTGGGCAGCCGGAAAACCCATGCCGCCCGCACCGCTCGCCTATTGGCCAAAGGTTTTTCAGAGGCAGAGATTGCCCGAATTCACGGGCCTGCGGGTTTAAGTCTGGGCGCGAAAACCCCCGCGGAGATTGCCTTGTCTGTCATGGCTGAAATGATTGGCCTGTACCGGCAGGGCGGCGACAAATGAAATTCGGCGAATTTCCCCTATCCCAGATTCTTGGGGCTATTTTGGTGCATTCCGTTCGATTGCCATCCGCAAATCTGAAAAAAGGCCGAAGGTTAACCGAGGCTGATATAAAACGGCTTTCTGATAATAATATTTCTTATGTAACCGCCGCAATAGCTGAACCGGATGATATGATGGAGGATGAGGCCGCAGGGCAWATTTCGGCACATATTTCAGGTGATCATGTTAGCTGCGCCGAGGCCTTTACCGGACGGGTGAATCTTTATGCAGCAGAAGATGGCGTGGTGTCCATAAATGAGCCGGGGGTCAATGATTTAAATCATATGGACGAAGCCATCACCCTTGCCACGGTCGCTCAAGGGGCCATTGTTCATAAAGGGCAGCTGGTTGCGACCGTAAAGATCATACCATTTTGCGTGCAAGAAAGAACGGTAAAAAGGATTGTCGCAGAATCTGAGCAATCTTTGATCGCGATAAGTCCTTTTGTTTCGCAAAAAGCCGTCATGATTCAAACCATGTTGAGCGGCACCACCGAAAAAATCCTTACCAAGACGAAAAAGGTCATGGCGCACAGGCTTAATCTTTTTGGTGTAACTCTACAAGATGACTTCAGGTGTGGTCATGAGGAAAAAACTCTCGCGACATTTCTGGAAAATATGGCGGGCGGCGCGCATGACATTACCCTGATTATGGGGGCATCGGCGATTACGGACCGCAGAGATGTTATTCCGGCGGCGATTATTCGCGCGGGCGGCGAGATTATTCATTACGGCATGCCTGTTGATCCGGGTAATCTGATGCTTTTGGCGAAATTACATGGCAAATGGGTGCTTGGTCTGCCGGGATGCTCGCGGTCACCAAAATTAAATGGGATTGACCTTATTTTATCGCGCATCTGTTCAGGGCTGGATGTTACGCGGGATCAGGTGATGAATATGGGCGTTGGCGGCTTGCTCAGTGAATATCCCGGCAGGCCTCAGCCCAGAGAGAAAAGGCCTCGGCCCAGAGAGAAAAGATCGAAGAATATGATGAAATCCGCCAAAAARATAGCCGCCCTTGTTTTGGCTGCGGGCCAATCAAAAAGAATGGGCCGGGAAAATAAACTTTTGCTGCCATATGGACAAGGCACCGTTCTGTCTCATGTGCTTGGGCAGATTAATCAAGCGGGCATTGGGGATATATATGTGATCACGGGTCATGAAAAAGATTTGGTTGAGCAAGAGGTTAAAAAATTCAGCGGGGTCGCCGTTTATAATGATCTGTATGAAGAGGGCCTTAGCACGTCGGTTAAAGCCGGGATTGCGGCCCTGCCGAAAGATACTGATGCGGTTATGATAATATTGGGGGATATGCCGAATATTTCGGCGGATATATTGCGCAAAATAATGGCGGCCTATAATTTGGCGCAAGCTCAATCARTCATTATCCCCACGCATAATGGCAAACGCGGCAACCCCATATTATGGGACGCGGATTTTTTTGGTGATTTTGAAAGACTGGAAGGTGATATGGGGGCAAAAATTCTGCTGAATGATTATCCGGAATATATCACCGAACTTGAAWCACTGTCCGACGCCATCTTTTTAGACATTGATACAATCGAAGCCTATGAGGACTTGAAAAAGCAGGATTCACGTAGATAACTCCACGGGAATCGATGTGGTGTATTTTATTTTAGTAACGGCAAAGCGGGAATGAACTTCCTTTACCATATCCATTTTAAGCAGTTTTTTGCGTAAAAAATCTTCATAGGTTTGCATGTCGCGGGTTATCACGCGCAGCATATAATCCATAGACCCGCTGATGGTATAGCATTCCGTGACCTCAGGGTAGGTAATGATGGTACCTTCAAAAATTTCCAAAGCTTCTTCTGTGTGGGTTGATAATTTAACGCTGGCATAGACAATAATATCCAGATCAAGCTTTTTAGGATCAACCAAGGCGACCCGCCGGGTGATGATGCCCCTATCTTCCAGTCTTTTAACCCSCCGCCAGCAAGGGGCCGTTGACAGCCCAACTTTACGCGCCAGATCCGCGTTGGTGAGAGCGCAGTTATTTTGAAGCTCATTCAGTATTTTTTTATCTGTTTTACTAAGATTATTGGGCATTTTTTCACTCWATCTAATGATCTCAGAAACAAATTCTACGGATATTCCTGAAATTCGCAATAAATTAATGGAGGTAAATTCAAAAAATCATTCGAGTCTCTAGATTATTGAATCAAATATAATTTCACAAATGGGGTTCAATAACACTCAAAATAGAATTATTTTGAAATATTATTTTAAGGGCGACGTTGAGACTTAAGCTATTATCCTGCAAAAACACGCTCTGTACTGTAATATTATTTCTAATTTTGGGTTATTTCGTTGCAGATATGCGCAAAAGTCAAAAAATGACATTTTAAACATATATCTCTCCTGAAATGCCGTCAAAAAAAACCTCGACAAAGGAAAAATCAAGCTCTACGAAAGCTTATGAATTCAGGTTATATTTTTTGACGCATAAAGTAGAGATACCGAAATGATGGACGTAAATCAGTTTAAGGGCCATGAGCAGGTTGTTTATCTGCATGACAAAGAAACAGGCCTCAAAGCCTTTATTGCGGTTCATGATACGACACTCGGGCCCGCTGCGGGKGGCTGCCGTATGTGGAATTATGATAATGAAGTYGAYGCCCTTAACGAYGTGCTTCGYCTGTCAAGAGGCATGAGCCATAAAAATGCCATAGCCGGCCTTAAGCTTGGCGGCGGAAAAGCTGTGATTATTGGCAATTCCAGAACAGATAAAACCGAGGCGCTTTTTCGATCTTTTGGCCGTATGATTGACAGGCTTGATGGTAAATATATCTCCGCAGAAGATGTGGGGATTTCCGTAGAAGATATGGAAATTGCCGCAGAGGAAACCCAATATGTTGCGGGCTTGACCAAAGGCGCGCATGCCAGCGGTGATCCGTCCCCCTTTACGGCAACGGGCGTTTTCCTTGGTATTAAGGCGGCCGTAAAATATAAGCTTGGCCTTGGCAGCCTTGAAGGCTTGACCATAGCGGTTCAAGGCGTTGGCCATGTGGGCTATTATTTATGTAAGCAGCTTCATACAGCCGGGGCAAGGCTTTTGGTTTCTGATATTAATCAGGATGCGCTGAACCGCGTTAAGCAGGAATTCGGGGCCGAGATAATTGATTTGAATATGATATTATCCGTTGACGCTGATGTTTTGTCGCCTTGTGCCTTGGGGGCCATCATAAATGACGATACGATTGATATGATCAAGGCGAAAATTATTGCCGGGGCGGCGAATAATCAACTTGCCCGTGATGATCATGGTCAGGCTTTGATGGATCGCGGCATACTTTATGCGCCGGATTATGTCATTAATGCCGGCGGCATTATTAATGTGGCTGCCGAAACGCGCGGTGCTTATGATATTGACTGGGTTAATACCAAAGTCGAAAAAATATATGATAGTTTAATGACCATCTTTGAGCGTTCTGTTGTTGAAAACAGGCCCACCAGCCGAATTGCAGATGAATTGGCCCATGAAATTATCCAGGCGGCACGGGCGCGAAAAACAAGCCGATAAACTATGTCAATATTGGCTTGCAAATGACGCGGGCAACATCTAAAACACTTTCATATTGAAAGGAATTTTAGATGCAGGATAATAATATTGAATCGTCTGTGGATATTTCAGATGAAAAAATTCATTGGAAACAAGATGTCAGCTATGGTCAATATCTTGAACTTGATGGGTTATTGAATTTACAGAATTTAAGGTCGGGCAAGCATGACGAAATGATGTTTATCATCATTCATCAGGCGTCCGAGTTATGGATGAAACTGTCAATTCATGAGTTATCTGCCGCCATGACGTCGTTGGGCGAGGATAATTTGGGTATTGCCATGAAAATGATCGCCCGCATTGCCCGCATTCAGGAACAATTGACCCAGTCGTGGAACGTTTTGGCCACCATGACTCCAAAAGATTATTTAAGCTTTCGGGACAGCCTTGGACAAAGCTCTGGTTTTCAATCCTATCAATATCGCATGATCGAATTTGCCTTGGGGAACAAGAACAAGGATATGATCAAAGCCCATGAGGGACATCCAGAAATATTTAATTTGGTCAATCAGGTTCTGAACGCGCCCAGCCTGTATGATTTAACCCTGCAGCTTTTATCGCGGCGCGGTTTTGATGTGCCGAAAGAATGCTTGAACAGGGATTGGGCGATACCTTATGAGGGGCATAAAAAGGTGGAAGACATCTGGAAAGAAATATACCAAAATAGTGACCAGCATTGGGAACTATATGATTGGGCGGAAAAGCTGGTTGATTTGGAGCATCGCTTTCAGTCGTGGCGTTTTGCCCATATGAAAACCGTTGAGCGCATCATCGGGTTTCGAAAAGGTACGGGCGGCACAAGCGGGGTAAGTTATCTGGTCAAGGCGTTAGACCTCAGGTTTTTTCCGGAATTATGGACGGTAAGWTCCATATTATAAAATTTGGGCCAAGATTGCCTCGAACAGAGGGCTGGTTTTATTGCCAAGCTCCAGAATGATATCAAAATGGTTAAAGGCCGGCATGTCAACATAAGATGCCTTATGTCCGGCCTTTTGCCATGCTGTCATATAGTCCTTCGTCTGGCGCTTGAATTCATTGGTTTCATTGCCGCCAACGCTAAAAATCACGGGGCCACTCTTTTCAGGTATATGAAACATAGGGCTTAATGCCGTTGCATCTGATAGTGTCATGCGCAGSGGMTCATTGATAKAGGTWTGGGTAAGGGGCCGTAAATCATAAATTCCGCTCACSKCGCAGSCCCCYTTKATKNGGCAATRSTCATARCCATGACTKGCCCAGTYCATGCTTAAAATTTCCGCAACCAAATGCGCGCCGGCAGAGCTGCCGGACAGGGTGATGTTATCTTTATTGCCGCTGTATTCTGCTATATTATTCAATATCCATAACGCCGCTGACCTGACTTGCGCGACGATTTCAAATAGCGATTCCTGTGGGGCCAATGTATAATCAAGGGCGATGAAAATAATATTATGATCAAGGAAGTTGGGGGCCGCAAAAGCACTTTCCGCCTTGGATAATTCCTGCCAATAGCCCCCGTGAATAAAGACATGCACCGCAAAGGGCCCTTCGCCTTTTGGTACAAAAATATCCATATATTCGCGCGGGGCAGGGCCGTATTTAACATTAGCCTGACATTGTGAAGAGAGTTTCAAATGCGCCGCCCGGCTCAGGTCACTATAGTCTTGAATATGGATCATAATATCATCCACGCAGGAACTGGGGGAATATTCCCTCTCCAGGGTTTCTTTGGTCATATTTTCATAGGGCTTGAATGTCATAACAGTTAATGTCTCAAGTATGAGAAATTTTCTCAATATGGAAATTAGTTTTCATTATAGAAATAATATGATACTATAGCTGTTGAAAAAAGAAAGCGGAAAACATGGCACCCACGTTATTGAGAGATACTGAAACAGGACTGGAGGCAATGCTTGGTGACCGGCTGGCGGCGCTGCGGGCAGAACGGGGTTTGACACTCAGACAGCTTAGCGAATTGGTTGACATTCCGGTATCCACCTTATCAAAAGTGCAAAATCATCAGGCGACTTTGACTTACGGCAATCTGCAAAAGGTGGCACGGGGCCTGAATATATGTATTTCAGAATTATTCGACGATGGGCTGCAAATGCCCAAGGCGGGCCGCCGCACGATCACAAGATCTGGGCAAGGTGTGATGAATGATGTTGATATTTACCGGGTTGAGGTGCTGGGCAGTGAATTACTGAACAAAGGCATGTATCCCGGAATTCTTGACGTGCCGCCCGCCCGTCCGCAAGATATGACAAAGCTTGCCCGTCATCCGGGAGAAGAATTTATCTATGTTCTGGCCGGGGGTATAACGCTTTATACCGAAGATTATAAACCTGTTGAACTCAATGTGGGAGACAGTGCTTATCTTGATAGCTCATCAGGTCATCGTTATGTCTCGAAGGATCAGAACGTAGCGCGAATTCTGGTTATTTGTTCTGATAATGCCAGCGAAACGGCTGAAAAAAGTGAAAAAAATGACTGATTTAACCAATGACTGACTTAACCCGTGACTTTTTTCTGGAGCTTGATCGCACAGACGTGCTGGCCCCTTTTCGTGATGAATTTCATCTGCCGGAAGGCATGATTTATCTGGACGGAAACTCGCTTGGCGCCAGGCCCAAGGCGGCATCCACGCGCGCGCTAAATGTTGTGGCGCGGGAATGGGGTCAGGATTTGATCACCAGCTGGAATAAAAACGGCTGGTTTCATCTGCCAGAAAAAATTGGCGATAAAATTGCGGGGCTTATCGGGGCCGCGCCCGGCGAGGTCATGGCCTGCGATGCCACAGGTATAAATCTGTATAAGCTGTTGTCCATGGCCCTTGACCTGCGGCCAGACCGGAAGAAAATTGTCATGGAAGGCAGTAACTTTCCAACGGACAACTATATGGCGCAAGGGTTGGTTCAGCAGCTGAACCGGGGGCATGAAATATATTTTGCCGAACAAGAGGCTATACTGACGGCCATCACCGAAGAGGTCGCCGTGGTATGCCTGACCCAAGTGCATTATAAAACCGGCCATCTGCATGACATGGCGGCGATCACGGAAAAGGCGCACCGGGCCGGGGCCTTGGTCATATGGGACTTATGCCATAGCGCGGGGGCGTTGCCCGTTGATTTAAATAGCTGCCATGTCGATTTTGCCGTGGGCTGCGGCTATAAATATTTGAATGGCGGCCCGGGCGCGCCGGCATTTATTTTTGTGGCCAAACGTCATCAGGGAAAAGCCCGGCAGCCCTTGACAGGTTGGTGGAGCCATGCGTCCCCCTTTGCCTTTGAACAGGATTATCGCCCCGCTGATAATATCTGGCAAACATTGACGGGGACCCAGTCCGTATTGGCGCTGTCGGTTCTTGAATGCGGCATTGATATTATGCTGCGAGCTGATATGGCAAAACTGCGGGATAAATCCATAGCCCTGTGCGAATATTTCATCGCGTTAACGGATCAGCATTGTGATGGTTTTGGCTTATCATTGGCAAGTCCGCGAGACGAGGATGCCCGGGGAAGTCAAATCTCCTTAAGTCATTCAAAAGCTTTTGCGATCATGCAGGCTTTGATCGCAGAGAATGTGGTTGGGGATTTTCGCGCGCCGGATATCATGCGCTTTGGTTTTACGCCATTATATACCCGATATGTCGATATTTGGGACGCGGTGATGTGTTTGAAAAATATTATGGAAAAAGAACTCTGGCTAAAAGATGAATATGGTCAACTAACTGCTGTGACCTGATCCGTCGCGGCATTTAACAAACTGAGGTCGCCCTTATTCAAAAGGCGGCCTCTTTTTTTGTTAAATTCATGATTCCCCACCATTTAGAAGGATTTTCGTAGTGTGTTTCTCTGTGCTCATGGCGATGGTGGAGTTGATCTCCTGCACCCCTTCAATCTGGGACAGGTGATGCCACCATAAATCCTGATATTCCTGAATGTCTTTGACGACTATTTTTAACAGGAAATCRACATTGCCCATCAAAGTATGACATTCCATGATTTGAGGGATATCCTTGATGATTTCAATGAAATTCGGGAGTACTTTTCGGCCATGGGCCGTCATTTTTACCTGAGTGAACAGGGTGATATTCATGCCAATCTTGTTGTTGTCCAGCAAGGCGACCCGGCTTTTGATGATTCCCTCATCCTGCAGCCGCTGTATTCTGCGCCAACAAACCGATTTAGAGGAGCTGATTTTTTCAGCAATGTCGGCAACAGGCAGCATGGCATCATCCTGAAGCAGGTTTAATATTCTTATATCTAAGGCATCCATTTGGTACAAAATTCCGTTTAATATTATTATTTTAAAGTTTTGTGCCTATTTCATAGCATTAACGGGTATAAATGGGAAGAAATTTCGCCTCAAACATGATATTATCTCTAAAAAGGAGTAAAGCAATGGCCCCAAATAACGGTAATAAATTAAATGTGCCTGCGCCCCGCAACAGGCCGGGTGAAGCGCCAGAATTTCATAATCTTGATATTCCAGATGCGGGGGCTGTTGCGCGCCCGGATGTTATGATGGATCCAAAGGAAATGTTTGGGTATGCCAATAGCCTGATCAGGGTTCTTAAAATGAACAATAAGGCCGTAGGAGAATGGGATCCCGGGCTTTGTGCCGATGATATGCGCAAAGGCCTTTATGATATGATGACAACGCGCATTTATGACGATCGTATGCAGAATATGCAGCGTGTCGGGAAAATGTCATTTTATATGAAATGCCGGGGGGAAGAGGCGGTATCCGTTGCGCAGGCCATGGCTCTGGACGATAAAGATATGCTGTTTCCATCCTACCGTCAGCAGGGATTATTGATATCTCGGGGCCGGGATTTGCTTGATATGATGAATCATTGCCTGTCCAATTCCAAAGATAATTGCAAGGGACGGCAATTGCCGGTCATGTATAGTTGGCGCGAAGGAAATTTCTTTTCTATCTCCGGCAACCTTGGCACGCAATTTTGTCAGGCCGTTGGCTGGGCTGTGGCGTCCGCCTATAAAGGCGAAGATGCCCTTGCCGCCACATGGATTGGCGAAGGCACGACGGCAACGTCTGATTTTCATCATGGCATGACTTTCGCCGCCGTGTATAACGCGCCGGTTATTCTGAATGTGGTGAATAATCAATGGGCGATTTCAAGTTTTCAGGGCATAGCCGGCGGCGAAAAATCAACCTTTGCCGCGCGCGGGGTGGGCTATGGTATGCCGGGCCTTCGTGTGGACGGCAATGATTTTCTTGCGGTCTATGCGGTGACAAAATGGGCAGCGGAACGTGCCAGAAACGGCGGCGGCCCCACCATGATAGAACATTTTACTTACCGCGCCGATGCCCATTCCACCAGCGATGACCCCTCAAAATACCGGCCAGAAGATGAGGCGGAATCATGGCCGCTCGGTGATCCTATAGAAAGACTAAAACAGCATTTAATTGAAATCGGTGAATGGTCTGAAGAAAAACATGCGGAGGCTATCAAGGAAATAACGGCCTTGGTCACGCGCAAATATAAAGAAGCAGAATCCTACGGCACATTGAATTCTGGTGAGCGGCCGGAAGTGAGCAGTATGTTTGAGGATATTTTCAAAGAACAGCCGGAACATCTGCGCCGGCAACGTCAGAAGCTGGGAGTATAAAATGGCCAAAATGAATATGATACAGGCCATTAATTCGGCCCATGACGTTATGCTTGAAAAGGATAAATCTGTTGTGGTATTCGGCGAAGATGTCGGCTATTTCGGCGGCGTTTTTAATGCGACCGAAGGCCTGCAGGAAAAACATGGCATTCAGCGGGTATTTGATACGCCCATCGCAGAAGGCGGGATTATTGCGCTGGCCATCGGCATGGGGGTGAATGATTTGCGGCCTGTGACCGAAATTCAATTCTCGGATTATATTTATCCTGCCTTTGATCAGATTGTGTCAGAGGCATCGCGCCTGCGTTATCGCTCAGGCGGTGAATATTGGGCGCCCATAACCATCAGAACCCCGTGCGGCGGCGGCATTCGCGGCGGGCAGACCCATTCCCAAAGCCCCGAAGGTATATTTACCCATGTATCGGGCATTAAAACCATCATGGCGTCAAATCCGTATGATGCCAAGGGATTGCTGATCAGTGCCATTGAAGATGATGACCCCGTGGTCTTTTTTGAGCCAAAACGTCTGTATAACGGGCCTTTTTATGGTGATCCGAAACAGCCGCCACAATCATGGGAAAAACATGCGAAAGGGGAGGTTCCGGATGGATATTATACAATCCCTATTGGAAAAGCGGAAACTGTACGCGTTGGGAGCGATCTGACAATTGTCACTTATGGCACCATGGTGCATGTGTCTCTGGCAGCGGCAGAAATGTCCGGTTATGATGTTGAGGTCATTGATTTGCGGACGTTAACCCCGCTTGACATTGATCATATCGCCAGCTCGGTTTGCCGCACGGGCCGATGTATCGTGGTTCATGAAGCCACCAAAACCGGCGGGTTTGGTGCGGAAATATTATCGCAAATTCAAGAAGAATGCTTTTGGAAACTTGAAGCCCCTATCGAACGTGTGGCGGGCTGGGATATTCCTTACCCCCATGCTTTTGAATGGGAATATTTTCCGGGGCAAGGCCGCGTGCTGGACGCAATTAAAAATGTAATGGAAGGGTAAAGCCATGGGACAATATTTTTTCAAACTTCCTGATTTGGGCGAAGGTATCGTTGAGGCTGAAGTCGCGGCGCTTCATGTGAAAGTCGGGGATATGGTCACAGAGGATCAGCCCTTGATTGATATGATGACCGATAAGGCTACCGTAGAAATTCCAAGCCCAACAGATGGCAAAATCCTGTCCATTAGTGGCAAGCTTGGTGAAATGATCCTTGTTGGCACACCTATGGTGGTCATCGAGGTGGAAGGTGCCGGAAATATAGAGAGCAACATAGAGAGTGATATAGAGAGCAGTGAAGAAGAGCCGGTTGAAAAAGAAGAAAAACCCGTTGTTGAATCTATCGTCAAGTCTGTGTCTGCCCCTGTAGAAGCCCCAACATCAGGGGGCATAGTAAATGATAGCCCCCTGACTTCTCCCGCCGTTCGCTTGCGGGCATTGGAGGCGCATATTGACCTTGCCAAAGTTCCGGGAAGCGGGGCTGCGGGCCGAATCAGCCATCAGGACCTTGATGATTTTATTGCATCTGGCGGCAGAATATCTGGCCATATATCTGAGACGGGAAAAGAAAAACGCACCGCCATAGAGGAAATCCCTGTCATTGGCATTCGCCGCAAAATCGCCCAAAGAATGGAACTGAGCAAACGCAGTATCCCCCATTATTCCTATGTGGAAGAAGTGGATGTGACGGAGGTTGAAAAGTTACGTGTTTTCCTCAATACCAACCGAACAGAAGATCAGCCTAAATTATCCATATTGCCTTTCATCATGATGGCAACCCTAAAGGGCATGGAGAAATTTCCCGAATGCAATTCCCATTATGACACGGAGCATAGTCTGGTTCGCCGCTTTTCCGGGGTGCATTTGGGTATTGCAAGCCAAACACCGAACGGTCTTATGGTGCCAGTTGTCAGCCATGCGGAAACCCGTGATATATGGGATATGGCCGCAGAAATGATGCGGGTATCATCGGCGGCCCGCGCGGGCAAGGCAAAGCGGGAAGAGCTTTCCGGATCGACAGTAACCATAACGAGTTTGGGTAAAATAGGCGGTATTGTAACAACGCCGGTTATTAATTACCCCGAAGTTTGTATCATCGGGGTTAATAAAATTGTACCGCGGCCAATGGTTATAGATGAAACGGATATTCAGATTCGCAAAATGATGAATCTATCGTCATCTTTTGATCACCGCGTTGTTGACGGTTTTGTGGCGGCGGAGCTTATTCAATTCATCAAAGGGGCTTTGGAACAGCCCGCAACATTATTTATGTAAGGGTCGACGTTATGAAATGTAAAATACTGGTCATTGGCGCCGGGCCTGGCGGTTATGTGGCGGCCATTCGCGCGGGTCARCTCGGGCTTGATACGATCATTGTCGAAGGTGACCGGGCAGGGGGAACCTGCCTTATACGGGGCTGTATTCCCTCAAAAGCCCTGATTCATGCTGCGGATAAATTTGAACAGATGTCGGTGCATAGTGCAAAAAGCCATTTGGGCATTAAACTTTCCGCAAAGCCGGAATTGGATTTTGCGGAAACCATCGCCTGGAAGGATGGTATCGTCGATCGGCTGAATGGCGGCGTTGAAGCCTTGCTGAAAAAAGCAAAAGTCAAGCAAATCAAAGGCTGGGCTAAATTTAAAGATGCAAAGACATGCGATGTTGAAACCAGAGACGGCATCGTCACCATTACCGCAGAACATGTCATCCTAGCCAATGGATCAAAAGCCACCGAATTACCGTTTCTGCCCTTTGGCGGGGATATTTTATCWTCGGCGGAGGCGTTATCCTTAACAGAAGTTCCCAAAAAGCTGGTTGTGGTCGGCGCGGGTTATATTGGTCTTGAGCTTGGGATTGCCTATAGAAAACTTGGGTCTGATGTGACTTTTATCGAGGCTGACAAGAAAATTCTCAGCGCCTATGACAAGGAATTAACGGCCCCCGTGCAGCAATGGCTTAAAGCGCATGATGTGACCGTACATCTGGGCGCAAAGGCCAGCGGCTGGCAGGATAATATTCTGTCTTATACTGACAAGGACGGGAAAGAACAAAATATTGCCGCTGACAAGCTGCTGGTTACTGTGGGACGGCAGCCAAATATTAACGGTTGGGGGCTGGAGAATATGGCAGTGGATATGGAGAATGGCTTTATCAAGATTGATAAATATTGCCATACATCCATGAAAAATGTATGGGCCATTGGTGACGTGACGGGCGAGCCTATGTTGGCCCACAGGGCATCGGCGCAAGGCGAAGTGGTCGCCGAGATCATTGCCGGAAAAAAACGTGAATTTAATCCTGTTGCCATTGCCGCCGTTTGTTTTACCGATCCCGAAATCATCGCGGTCGGCATATCTGCCCATGAAGCAAAAAAGGATAATATTGAGACGATCATTGGAAAATTCCCGCTCATGGCTAATGGCCGCGCGTTGACCATGGAAGCGGCAGAGGGCTTTGTTCGTATTACGGCGCGGGCGGATAATCATGTTATCCTTGGCATTCACGCGGTTGGCCCGCATGTGTCGGAACTTTCCGGTGAATTTGCTCTGGCGCTTGAAATGGGGGCAAGGCTGGAAGATATTGCAGGCACGATCCATGTCCATCCAACGGTGACGGAATCCTTTGCCGAGGCGGCATTGGCCGCGCTTGGGCATGCTATTCACATATAATTATTAAATAGCTTGACTTTACAGCGCAAAGGCTGCAAATACGGCGCGTTACAGTGTGATCTAATATACACGCTTTTTTTATATTCCGCCTAGCAGGCATGGTTATGTATTTTCCATGTAAATTCAGAGCTTATAATTCTGGAACAAGTGCGATCGCGGATAAAATTTTGTGTCTGAATAAAAAAATGACACAATTATATTCGCGAAAGGAATATGCAATGACGCATGATAATGCGCCAACTATTGACGAGTCTGCTACGGATGAATTTGGTACGGACTTTTCTGGCTTTAACAAATTTGGCCTTGCCGAAACAATCCTGAAATCAATTGCTAGAGAGGGTTTTTCCTCTCCTACAAAAATTCAGACAATGGCGATCCCGCCCTTGATGGAAGGCAATGACCTGATTGGCATCGCCCAGACAGGCGGCGGCAAGACGGCGGCCTTTTCCCTGCCGACCATCAACAGGCTTCTGGARGGTTATGTCAGACCACGCCAGARTATGCCAAAGGTATTGATCCTTGCCCCCACCCGTGAGCTTGCCATGCAGATTGAACAATGCATCGTGACTTTTAGCAGGGGGACTAAAATTTCCAGCCTTGTTGTTGCCGGTGGTCAGCCTTATCCGCCGCAAACCAATAAATTACGGCGCGGCGTTGATATTCTTGTGGCGACACCGGGTCGTTTGATCGACCATATCAATCGCAGGAATATAAAATTTGATGATACCAATATATTCATTCTTGATGAAGCAGACCGTATGTTGGACATGGGCTTTATTGATGATGTTCAGGATATTGCAGATTCTCTGCCGGAAGGCCATCAAACGATTTTATTTTCTGCCACGATGAATCCAAAGGTTCGAAACCTGACGCGATCATTGCTTAATAATCCCGTAAATGTGGAAATTAAGCAGAAAACGGCCGTCGCCGACACGATCAGTCATAAATTGATGAATGTCAGCCGCAAAAATAAAGCCCGATTGCTGGCCCAGATATTGTCAGGGGAAAACGTGGAAAAAGCATTGGTCTTTGCCCGCACAAAAATCGGTGCGGATCATCTTTGTGGTTTATTGCAGGATGAAGGCATTCAGTCAGATGCCATTCACGGTGACAAGCGTCAAAGGGTACGGGAAAAAATCCTGATGAACTTTCGCCGGGGCCGGACCAAAGTATTGGTTGCGACCGATGTGGCGGCGCGGGGTATTGATGTGGACGGTATCAGTCATGTGGTGAATTTTGAACTGCCTATCGAGCCTGAAAACTATATTCACCGTGTTGGCCGGACGGGCCGCGCCGGACAAAAGGGCATTGCCATATCCTTCTGTGACCCCAGTGATGTTCGTTTGCTGGTTCATATTGAAAGACTGATCAAGCAGCCTATTGAAGTGGACGCGGATCATGAATTTCATATTGATGTGAGTGCGCGCGGTAAATCAGGCGGTAACCTAGGACGCTTTTCAAAACGTCGCAGCGGCGCAAATGATCGCGGCGGACGCAGGGAAGGGGGTTTTAAACGTGAAGGCCAAAGAGTGGGCGGCTTTAAACGTGATGACCGGGCTGATTCTGGCTCTAATCGCGATAACCGTGACAATCGCGCCAAATCTGATCGTTTCAAGCCGCGTGATAAGGCCAGTCTGGAAAATAGATCAGAAAACAAATCAATTCATAAATTTGAGAAGAATGATTGGAAAAAAGAAAGCAAGCGTCCTGATCGTAAAGAAGGGGGATATAACAAAGGATCTCGCGGCGGACGTGACGGGGGCTATAAAAAACAGGATAGGCCTGTCAGGAATGACGCGCCCCGTTATGACCCATGGACAGCAGAAGCAAAAAAATATTCCGATGATCCGGTTCTTGGAAAATTAATTGGCAAGCCACCCAGAATAGATAGCAAAAAAGAAACCAAATCTGATTTTGTCAGAGTTGGAGACAAGAAAAAACCTTTCAAGAACAAAGACACCAAGTCATTTGATGGCAAAAAAGCCAGCGGCGGCAAGAAAAAAACCGCGTCCCCAGTATCCGGTAAACGTTCCCAGAAAAGTTATAAACCTAAGGGTAAAAATGGAGCTGGCGATAAGGGCGGCACAAAGGCTTTCTCGCCAAAAAGAAAAACTTTACGGCCCTCGCGCGCAGCTTGATTTAATCTTTTAAATTTAAAAGGCCCCTGTCGGGGGCCTTTTTTTATGCGGGTTATCTCGGAATTTTTACATGCCGGGAATAGCGAGGGATTTCCCGTTAATGAGCCTGACACCATCCTTTACTTCAAGGTCAAGGCTATATGTTTCGCCATCTTGCGTAAGATACCCTTGATTGATAAAAGTCTGCAGGGCTGTTGTTACCTGTGTATTGATCATTTGATCAATTTGCTCAGGGGGCATGCTGGCCATATCCATGCCGCCAGCGGTTAATTGTTGTTTTAAACCGATCGTGGCTATGGCCTTGGCCAGTGCCGCGTCAAAAGTGATATGGGACGTAACGACAAGTTTTTTATTTAAAACGAGGGGGTCAGATAATTGCGCGACATTTTCAAGTTCGCTGCCATCGAAAGACAGCTTGCCGTCGCTTTTAAAAACGCCGTCATTCATAAAAAAATCAAAGTTGTTGATGATAATTTCCGGAGAACCTTTAAGAATTTTTTCCCCGATGCGGGCCGCTATAATTTGCAAATTGGCCGCTGTTTGTTCGGGCGTTGGCATTTCATCATCCAGATTTTGATAGGAATCTTGTATAGACCTTGCATAATCTGTTATGGCTTCAAGACTTATGTGGTTGATATTCATATCAACTATAATATTGTTCACTTCAATGGCCTGACTGATAAAGTCTGAAACCTTGGCGGAGAAATACATGGTCAGTGCTGTTTCACTCTCTTTGTCCAGATTATATTCGCTGGTAATATCATTGATTAAAAATGAAATATTCTTTATGGGTTCCGAGAAATTAATATGGCCGAGATTGGTGCTGCCTTTTCCGAGCCAAAGAAGTTCATTCACCTTATATCCATCAGCATGACCCTTAATGTCCTTGAGGGACAGGCTTGCATCGGACGTCTGAAAGGATAGTCCGGATAAATTAAAACTGGCAGTATATTCATCAATGGCAGAATTTATATTTCCTTGAAAATTCATGCCGTGAAAATTCATTTTGACTTGTTTTATATTTTCATCTTCCGCCATTTTTGAAGCATTATCAATTTTGAAGGCAGGGATGCTTGCCGTGAAATTTATATTGCCAAGATAGGATACAGAGGCAAATAGGTCGAATATACTAGCAAGGCTGTTATTTTCTTTTATGGCGTAATATCCGGGATGATCAATATCCTGCAGGGTGCCAGACAGGGACATAAGGGCAAAATTCACACCATTCTGAAAGGTGACGGGGCCGTGAGCAATAGTAATATCAAAAACAAACCCATCCTTTAAAAATTCATAAGTATCTTTGTCAAACTCTTCCTGCTCATTAATAGAGGCTCCAAGAATATTCAGGGTATGCTCATCAAAGCCGTAAGAAATCACGGCGCGAGAGGTGAACCATCCTTGATCATAGGTTCGTATTTCGAGGGAATATCCTGGGATTTGCGATATTTCTTTGGCGAGTTCGGCGACGTTTTTCTTTGCTATATTGCCGATAAAATACGGCATAATGGCAAAAATTAATATGATCCCAACGATAAGGCCTAATATTTTTTTGTTTTTCACAGGAATTTCCCCAATGTTTTTTTTGTCAGAAAGGTAAACTATAACCTATTCTTATTATCAGTCACTTGATATTTTGCAATATTGGCCTATCTTAATGGCTTGCAATTAATATTATTTAGGAAATTTGGATATGTATGACTATGATTTTTTTGTCATTGGGGCGGGCTCTGGCGGCGTTCGATCAAGCCGAATGGCGGCCACTTATGGCGCGAAGGTTGGATTATGTGAAGACTACCGCGTCGGCGGCACCTGCGTCATCCGTGGCTGCGTTCCCAAAAAACTATTTGTCTATGCGTCTGAATATTCTGCGCATTTTAGTGATGCGGCGGGCTTTGGCTGGTCAGAGGCGGATCATAAATTTGACTGGCCCGCATTGATTGCCGCAAAAGATAAAGAAATTGATCGTTTGAATGGGCTTTATATCCAGAATTTAGAAAATCATAATGTGGAGATCATTCAAGCGCGCGGCAAGCTTCTTGATGCCCATACTGTCGAACTGACATCGGCGGAGGGTGTGCGAACCATAACCGCAGGAAAAATACTGATTGCGACCGGCGGCTGGCCGCAAATGCCGGATATTCCCGGCATAGAACATGCCATCACGTCAAACGAGGCCTTTCATTTGCCGGTATTGCCCAAAAAGCTCGCCGTTGTTGGCGGCGGTTATATCGCCGTTGAATTTGCCGGTATCTTTAATGGTATGGGCGTGGAAAGCCATCTTTTATATCGGGGCGAGCAGATATTACGCGGTTTTGACCGGGAAATTTCCGATAAATTAAACGAAGAAATGAGCAAGAAGAATATTGATGTTCGCGTGCAAACCAATGTGACAGAAATCATCAAGTCAGATGACGGCTTATCACTCACCTTGACAGATGGCTCAACGCTTTTGGTGGATTGCGTCATGTTTGCGACAGGCAGGGCTCCTAATTCCAAAAATATGGGTTTGGAGGGTTTAGGCGTTGAAATGGCGTCAAATGGCGCGATTATCATTGATGAAAATTATAGAACATCCGTGGATAATATCTTTGCCGTAGGTGATGTGACCGGAAAAATCCAGTTAACGCCTGTGGCCATTAAAGAAGGGGCCGCGCTGGCCGCAACACAGTTTAATGATACGCCAACTCTGGTSGATTATRAAAATATCGCCACCGCCGTTTTCTCGCAGCCTTCRATTGGYACGGTTGGTATGAGCGAGGAAGAAGCCACCCAGAAATTCGGTCAGGATATTCAGGTTTTTCGGTCTGAATATAAATCCATGAAATTTACCCTGAGTGGCCGGCCTGAACGGTCCCTGATGAAAATGATCGTTCAGAAATCGACGGATAAGGTGATAGGGGTACATATCATTGGCCCTGATTCCGCAGAAATCATTCAGGGTATTGCCATTGCCCTGAAATGCGGCGCGACAAAAGCGCAGTTTGATTCTACGGTGGCSGTGCATCCKTCATCGGCAGAAGAATTTGTCTTAATGAAATAATATTTTATGGRAAGTGTATTTTTTAGAAGAAAAACCCCTTTARGAGTTGTTTTTTCTGGTCTTCCATGGCGAATATCTTTATAGGGAGCCATGANWAAAAAATTAATTTGATGGATGGAATTATGAGTAAAAACTGGACGCCTGATAGCTGGAGATCAAAACCCATTAGGCAGGTTCCTGTTTATGCTGATCAGGCAGAGCTGGAAAAAGTAGAAGCAGAATTGGGCAGATGTCCGCCGCTGGTGTTCGCAGGGGAAGCAAGGCGGCTGACGGCCCAATTGGGCGACGTGGCAGAGGGCAAGGCTTTCTTGCTGCAAGGCGGGGACTGCGCCGAAAGTTTTGGTGAATTTCACGCGGATAATATTCGGGATACTTTTCGTGTTCTGCTTCAAATGTCTGTGGCTTTGACCTATGCGGCGGCTTGCCCCGTGGTGAAAGTAGGCCGCATTGCCGGACAGTTCGCCAAACCCCGCAGCAGTGACTTTGAAACCATTGATGGTGTGAAATTGCCCAGTTATCGCGGCGATATCATCAATGGTATAGACTTTACGCCCGAATCTCGAATTCCAGACCCAAAACGTATGCTTCGGGCCTACAGCCAATCGGCATCCACTTTGAATCTATTACGGGCCTTTGCGCAGGGCGGCTATGCCAACTTGCATAAAGTTCATCAATGGAATCTTGATTTTGTCAAAAACAACCCGGCTTCCGAGCAATATACCGATCTGGCGGATCGTATTGATGAGGCTTTGGGCTTTATGCGGGCCTGCGGCATTGATGCGGGGGCGCGCGAACTCAGCGGAACGGATTTCTATACCTCCCATGAGGCATTGCTGCTGTGGTATGAAGAGGCATTGACCCGCGTTGACAGCATCACAGGCCGTTGGTACGACACATCAGGACATATGCTCTGGGTTGGCGACAGGACGCGTCTTTTGGATGAGGCTCATATTGAATTCTTATCCGGAATTGGCAACCCTCTTGGGCTCAAGGTCGGCCCGACCACAGATATGGACGAGCTGATTCGGATTATTGATAAAGTAAATCCCCAAAATGAGTCCGGAAGGGTCACATTGATCTGCCGCATGGGTGCCGATTTGCTGGAGGATAAACTCCCCCCCATCATCCGTAGAATAGAAGAAGAAGGGTGTCAGGTTGTCTGGTCATCBGABCCCATGCRYGGCAATACCATAACGTCCACATCTGGTTTTAAAACCAGACCATTCGAGCAGGTTCTCGCAGAAATTCGCCGTTTCTTTCGGGTTCATCGCGCGGAGGGAACCTATGCCGGCGGCGTACATTTTGAAATGACAGGGCAGAATGTCACGGAATGCACAGGCGGTGCTGAGGACATCACGGATGAGACACTTGGGGATCGTTACCGGACTTTTTGTGATCCACGATTAAATGCCGGCCAGTCTCTTGAGCTTGCTTTTTTGATTGCAGAGAGTTTAAAAGAGGAACGTCAGGCTCTTGCAAAATTACGTGAGCCAAAATAGTTATAAAAATCCAGAGCAGCCATAAAATAAAGCTGCCTTGGTCTTTTCCTGACCTGATCTTTTATGTGTTTAAAGGGACTTGGGACCTATGAAACAGCTAAATATTTCTCTGGCAAGCCTGAATCCAACGGTTGGTGACCTGCCCGGCAATTATGACAAGATAATCCGCGCCCGAAAGGCCGCCGAAGATGCTGACCTGATTGTTTACAGTGAGCTATGCCTGATTGGCTATCCGCCAGAAGATATTGTGCTGAAGGGGGCTTTTCAAAAGGCGGCCATGGACAAGCTGCTTGATCTGGCGGCGCTTACGGCAGATGGCGGCCCGGCCATGCTGATCGGGTCTTGCTGGCGGGAAGGCGACCTCTTGTATAATTCGGCTGTTCTTCTGGATAAGGGCAAAATTTCCGCCATAAGGCATAAGGTTGACTTGCCCAATTATGGCGTTTTTGATGAAAAGCGCGTTTTCGAGAGTGGGCCGGCACCAAAAGTCATGGTTTTTCGCGGCGTAAAACTGGGCGTGATGATCTGCGAGGATATGTGGTCGCCGGAAATCTCGGAAACACTGGCTGCGGGCGGGGCTGAAATCCTGATTGTCCTTAATGGTTCCCCCTTCGAGCAGGGTAAATATTTTGAGCGTCAAAGCCTGGGCTCGGCGCGGGCAAAAGAAAATGCGATACCGCTGATTTACGTCAATCAGGTGGGGGGGCAGGATGAACTGGCCTTTGATGGCGGGGCCTTTGTCTTAAATAGGGCAGGTGAGCTAACGGCCCGGGCGAAAAGCTGGCAGGCGGGGTCATTCCTGACAAGATGGCAACAGGATGCTGGGCAGTGGATTTGCGTCACAGACGACATTAATGATATTGCAGAAGGCTATGATGCCATTTATCAGGCGATGATCACCGGGCTTCGGGATTATGTTCATAAAAACCATTTCCCGGGCGTGGTGCTGGGCATGTCCGGCGGCATTGACAGTGCGCTCAGCGCGGTCATTGCCGTTGACGCCTTGGGCGCGGAAAATGTTCATCTTGTCATGATGCCGTCAAAATATACCAGCGAGGAAAGCCTGATTGATGCGGCCATATGCGCCGAATGGCTTGGTGCGCGGATCGATAATATTCCGATAGAGCCTGCGGTGCAGGCCTTTGACGCGATGCTCGCAGGACAATTTGCCGGGGCAGAACCAGATACCACAGAAGAAAATCTGCAATCGCGAATCCGGGGCGTTACGCTCATGGCACTGAGTAACAAATTTGGCTATATGCTGCTGACCACAGGAAATAAATCTGAAATGTCTGTGGGCTATGCCACGCTTTACGGCGATATGTGCGGCGGCTATTCGGTTTTGAAAGACCTGTATAAGAGGGATGTTTTTGCCATTAGTGACTGGCGTAATGCGCATCACCCCCATGGTGCCTTAGGGCCAAAAGGTCAGGTCATGCCCGAAAATATCATCACAAAACCACCCACGGCGGAGCTTAAACCGGATCAAAAGGATGAGGATAGCCTGCCGCCTTATGACATTCTGGATGATATTCTGGAATGTCTGGTCGAACAAGAAATGTCGGTTAAAGATATCGTGGCAAAAGGACATGCAATAGAAACTGTTGCCCGCATTGAACATCTGCTATACATCGCAGAGTATAAAAGACGCCAAGCCCCGCCCGGCGTTAAATTAACCCGCCGAAATTTTGGCAGGGACCGCCGTTATCCGATCACCAATGGTTTTCGGGCCGCCCGATTAGAAGAGAAATGAGTATATTGTTAGATGACTAAACCCGTAAAAGTACGTTTCGCCCCAAGCCCCACTGGATTGCTTCATGTGGGGAATGTCCGTACCGCCCTTGTGAATTGGTTGTTTTGCCGTAAATATAATGGCACATTCCTTTTGCGCCTTGATGATACGGATGCGGCACGTTCAACGGAGGAATTTGCCGAAGCCATTGAGCGCGACTTGCTATGGCTGGGGCTGGATTGGGACGAGAAGGCACGCCAGTCTGATCGCTTTGATCGCTATAATGAAGCCGTAGAGACATTAAAGGCAGATGGCCGACTATACCCTTGTTATGAAACAGGACAAGAGCTTGACCTGAAACGTAAAGTTCAGCTGGGACAAGGCAAGCCGCCGGTTTATGACAGAGCGGGCTTGAATTTAAGCGATGGTGACATCACCGCATTGGAAGCCACAGGCCGCAGAGCTCATTGGCGCTTTAAACTTGATCTTCCCGCGCGGGTGGAATGGGATGATCTGGTGAAGGGGCCKTTAAGCTTYGATATGGCSGCCTTAAGYGAYCCCATWTTGATCCGYGAAGAYGGGAGTTTTCTCTATASMTTGCCCTCYGTYGTTGATGATATTGATTTTGGCATTACCCATATCATGCGCGGCGAAGACCATGCGACCAATAGCGCGGTGCAAGCACAATTATTTGAAGCTTTGGGCGGGCATGTTCCCTTTTTTGCCCATTTCTCTTTATTGACCGGCGCCGGCGGTGAAGGATTATCGAAACGGCTCGGCACGGCAAGTATCCAGTCATACCGCGAAGAAATGGGTCTGGAAGCCATGAGTATAAACAGCCTGCTGTCGCGCCTTGGGTCTTCTGAATCTATTGAGCCGATGCAGTCTTTGGAGCCTTTGATAGACGGATTTGATTTTTCCAAATACAGCCGTTCAACGGCAAAATTTGACCCTAAGGACCTTGAGGTGCTGAATGCCAAAATTCTCCATAATACGGATTACGCGGCCGTTTCAGACCGCCTTGAAAATGTGGACGAAGCTCTGTGGAATATCTGCCGAAAAAATATAAATAAACTTAGTGATATCAACAAATTAAACTTGATTGTTAAAGGGCCGCTTCAGCCGGCGATCACTGATCAGGCCTTTGCCAATAAAGCCGCAGACTTATTGCCTGATGCGCCGTGGGATGATGGTACGTGGAAAGTTTGGACCACGGCAGTTAAAGAAGCCACGGGGGCCAAGGGCAAGGCGCTTTTCATGCCCCTGCGTCAAGCGGTAACCGGCATGGATCATGGGCCGGAGATGGGGGCATTATTGCCCTTGATAGACCCCAAGATTGTCAAGGCACGTTTGCAGGGTAAAGCCGCATGAGGCCGAATTTAAGACTATATAATACCCTCAGCAAGCAGAAAGAAGATTTTAAACCGATCAATGCGGACCATGTGACACTCTATGTTTGCGGGCCAACGGTTTATGACTTTGCCCATGTGGGCAATGCCCGTCCGGTGGTGGTTTTTGATCTTTTGGTGCGTTTGCTGCGCCATGATTATAAACGAGTCACCTATGCGCGCAATATCACGGATATTGATGATAAAATTATCGAGGCGGCCCAGAAAAGCGGTCAGCCAATTTCTGAAATTACTGAAAAATATACCCGTATATATGAAGAAGATATGGCCGCCCTGAATGCCAGAATGCCGGATATCCGGCCAAAGGCCACGGAATATATTGATCAGATGATCGTTATGACATCGCGTTTGATTGATAAGGGTCATGCCTATGAAAAGGACGGACATGTGCTGTTTTCTGTGCCGAGCATGGCAGATTACGGCGCACTTTCCGGCCGGAAATTAGAAGATATGATTGCTGGGGCGCGGGTTGATGTGGCGTCTTATAAAAAGGATGCCGCAGATTTTATCCTGTGGAAACCATCCACGGATAATCAGCCGGGCTGGGATAGCCCCTGGGGGCGCGGGCGCCCGGGCTGGCATCTGGAATGCAGCTGCATGATCGAGGAGAATTTTGGCAAAACCATTGATATTCATGGCGGCGGGCTGGATTTGATCTTTCCCCATCATGAAAATGAAATCGCCCAAAGCCGCTGCGCCCATGACGGTGCGCCCTTGGCCAACCATTGGATGCATAATGGTTATCTGACGGTTGAAGGTGAAAAAATGTCCAAATCCCTCGGCAATTTTGTCACCGTCCATGAATTGCTTGAGGAATTCCCCCGCAGGGGCGAAGCGATCCGCATGTGCCTGCTCAGCGCCCATTATCGCCAGCCCGTAGATTTCAGCCGCGAGGGAATCCGGCAGGCTCAAAGGCAGCTTGATCGCTGGTACAGATTGACCAAGGGCGTCAAGGCGGCGGGTGAGGTGCCGGAATCTATTCTGGATGCCCTGCGCGATGATCTGAATACCCCGAGGGCCATAGCCGCCCTTAATGCCCTTGCGAAGAAAGCCATGACGGATGATACGGCTAAGAAACAGTTAAAAGCGGCGGCAAATTTGTTTGGACTTTTGGAACAGAATGACTGGTTCACGGCAGCTGGCGACGATAACGCCATTTCTGAAGATATGATCGAAAAATTAATAGACGAACGGGCAGAGGTCAAGGAAAACAAAAATTTTGCACGGGCGGATGAAATTCGTAACATGCTGGAAGAGCAGGGCGTTTTTCTTCTTGATGGCCCAGATGGCACCACGTGGGAACGGAAGTAAAGTTTAATCTGTCATTCTTGATTTTTTCCGCCATTCCTGCTTTTTCCTGTCATTCCTGCGTAGGCAGGAATCCAGTAAAACAAAAGATGTCTTCTTCGAAGTCGTTATTTTAGGGCTAGATTCCTGCCTACGCAGGAATGACGATGAAAATGATGCCGGAACGGTGTTTTGGCCTTAAAACATATCCCCATAAACACCTGCTTTATAATCTATATATGAAATAATTTCGCCAGTTTCCTTAAATTCGGGCAGGGCCATTTTTACGAACAGGGGGGCGATATCGTCGGGGGTATCCAAGGTACCGGGATCTTCGCCGGGCATGGCGGCGGCACGCATGTTGGTGCGGATGGGGCCGGGGTTAATGATATTGGCMTTTATATTGGTGGTATTTACAATTTCATTGGCATAGGTTTTAACCATGCAGTTCAGCGCGGCCTTGGTGATGGCATAGCCACCCCAAAAGGGCCGGCAGCTTTCTGCAACACTTGATGTCACGAAAATGGCTCTTCCGGCATCTGCGGCCTTTAGAAGCGGATCAAAGGATCGGATAAGACGGTAATTGGCGGTTACATTGATCGCCATCAACTGATCCCAGTCTTTTGGTTTGATATGTCCGAGGGGGGTGATCGTGCCCAAGATACCGGCATTACCAATCAGAATGTCAAGCTTGCCCCATTTTTCAGCCACATGACCGCCCAACCTGTCAATGGCGGCATGATCGCTGATATCCATMGGCACCAAAGTGGCGGYGCCGCCAGCTTCGCCGATGGCATCATCCATTTCTTCCAAGGCACCCGTGGTGCGGCCAACTATGATGATATGCGCGCCTTCGCGGGCCATGGCCTTTGCCACCCCCGCGCCAATGCCGCGCGTGGCGCCTGTGATCAGGGCAACTTTACCGTCAAGTTTTTTTGTCATTTATGAGAACCTTTTTGGCTGGGCTATTGGTTAGATTTTTTTGCGTATTTCCTGAAGGAAGGAAATCTGCGTGTGCGTATCTTCCTGAGCATTATCCGTGAGCGAGGTTGGATATTCACCAGTGAAACAAGCATCACAGAATTGAGGGGAACCATTGTCTCTATCCGCATTGCATACCGCACGATATAGACCATCTATGGAAACAAACTCCAAACTGTCAGCACCGATGTATTTCGTCATTTCCTCTATGGTCATATTGGCCGCCAGCAATTTGTCCTTTTGCGGTGTATCCACGCCGTAATAACAAGGGTCTGTCGTTGGCGGGCTGGCAATGCGTAAATGGACTTCTTTGGCCCCTGCGTGGCGAACCATATCAACGATTTTAGTGGATGTGGTGCCGCGCACGATACTGTCATCAACAAGAACAACTATCTTGCCCTCAAGTTCACCTCGGTTAGCATTATGCTTTAATTTAACCCCAAGGTGGCGAATTTGATCAGAGGGTTCAATGAAGGTTCGTCCAACATAGTGATTGCGGATAATACCAAGTTCGAAGGGAATATTGGCTTCCTGAGCATAACCAATGGCCGCTGGCGTTCCGGAATCCGGCACAGGAACGACCAAGTCTGCTTTGATATTGGATTCTTTCGCCAGCTCTTTGCCGATATTCTTGCGGACCTTATAGACACTTGTGCCATTGGTAAGGCTGTCGGGTCTTGAGAAATAAACATGCTCAAACAGGCAGGATCGCGGTTTTTGTAAGGGGAAGGGTTTCACGGAACTGATGCCCTTGCCATTGATGGTGACAACTTCGCCCGGTTCCACATCACGAATAAATTCCGCGCCGATGATGTCCAAAGCGCAGGTTTCCGATGCAAAAATATAGCTGCTGTCAGATAATTTTCCCAATACCAATGGGCGAACCCCAAGGGGATCGCGGGCGCCAATCAGGCTGTCTTTGCTCAGGGCGACAATGGCAAAGGCCCCTTCGATCCGGCGCAAGCTATCAATGAAACGGTCTTTCAGGGCCAGATAGGTGCTGGTGGCCACAAGATGCATGATGACTTCGGAATCTGAGGTGGATTGAAAAATCGCCCCCTTGCTCACGAGCAATTGGCGAAGGGTAAGGGCGTTTGTCAAATTGCCGTTATGGGCTACGGCAAAGCCCCCTGAGGCTAAATCGGCGAACAAAGGTTGAATATTACGCAGGCCCGCGCCGCCAGCCGTGGAATAGCGTACATGACCAATGGCACTGTTTCCGGGCAGCGATTCTATCACCGGCTGGGCATTAAAATTATCCGCAACATGGCCTAAAGATTTATGAGAGTGAAATTGTTCTTTGTGGCAGGATACGACACCTGCGGCTTCTTGTCCCCTATGTTGWARKGCAYGWARYSCRWSMAYKRYMWKRGSMRCWRMWTYRGYWYSAYTAMRWMTRMMRAWTMCMMCKMMWYCAYMATKMWMTTTWKSYTYRKYAWMMARAYRMKSSAYRWWGKGGGKYWWRKCMAKSKRMKRSCRAWTYYGATCTGTCATATATCAACTCATCAATAGGGTCACTTTTGGCGTTATATGGTCTATCATAGCAGAAAGAAACCTTTTTCTAGCCTTCTGATAATTTCTCGAATAATTTGTCCATTTCTTTCTGATTTTCCTTTTTATATGTTTCGTCATCTTGATCTTTTTTATCATTTGACGGGAAGGAGGGAATCATTTTCTTCATGCGCTCCAGAGCCTCTAAATCTTTGCGTTTTTCTTCGAGATCCAGATTGTCAAAATAAGGGTTCATTGCGGAAATCATGCTGGCCCCATATTGGACAAGAGGTCTGGATTTGGCTTCTTGAAACCATGCGGGATGATTATTCCCGGATATGAAGGGGGTCGTGATCATATAAATTGCGCTGATAACAAACATTCCGCTAAATAAACCAAACAACAGGCCCATGGCACTATCAAGCGAACCAATGTCGCTATTTCTAACCATTTTGCCAATCATGCCGGCGATAAATTTCAAGATGAACAGGCTGAGCGCAAACATAACCGCATAAGTAATGACAAAAGCGATTAAATCAGGCTGAATAATTTCATAGATATGCGGGATGACCAGCGGAGCAAAATAACTTGTCACCATAAAGGCACCGCCCCAAGCGGCCAGCGTTAAAGCTGATGCGGTAAATCCCCGCACATATGAGGCAATGCCGAAGATTAGCAAAATTATAACAACCACGACATCTAGCGGGTTTACGGTAAAACCTTGATATAAATCGCTTGTAAGCAAAGTCAATTTTCCTTTTTATAATGCATCCTGGGCAATAAGATCGACTAATTTACTGATCTGGTCAAGTTCCGCAAATTTCATGTCTTTGCCCTTATGCCTTGTATTGGCGGGCAGGTAAGCCTGTATAAAGCCGAGTTTCGCGGATTCTTTGAGCCGCGCCGCCGCCTGAGATACAGGCCTTATCTCGCCGGACAGACTGATTTCACCAAACACAATAGTCTCTTCCGGTATCGGGCGATCGGATAATGAGGATATTAAAGCCGCCGCAACGGCGATATCCGCCGCCGGTTCCGTAATGCGCAGGCCGCCTGCCACATTAAGATAAATATCATAGGCGCCCAGTCCAAGGCCGCAGCGCGCATCAAGCACGGCGATAATCATGGCAAGCCGGCCATTGTCCCAGCCCACAACCGCCCGCCGGGGCTGGCCAAGGGACGAGGGGGCCACAAGAGCTTGTATCTCCACAAGCATAGGCCGGGAACCCTCCATGCCGGCAAAGATCGCTGAGCCACTGATGTCGCCGGATCTGTTGCCGATGAACAGGGCAGACGGGTTCGAAACTTCTTGCAGGCCAAGGTCGCTCATTTCAAAAACGCCAATCTCATCAGTGCCGCCAAAACGATTCTTCACTGCCCGCAGAATTCTGAACTGATGGCCTCTGTCACCTTCAAAATAAAGTACGGTATCGACCATATGTTCTAAAACGCGCGGCCCAGCAATCTGACCATCCTTGGTCACATGGCCAACCAGAAAAATGCAGACATTCTTGCGTTTGGCATATCGGATCAGCTCCTGGGCGCAGGTGCGAACCTGAGTCACGGTTCCGGGGGCGCTATCCACGGTATCGGCATACATGGTCTGGATACTGTCGATGACCACCACCTGAAGCCCGGCCTCTTTGTCCAAGGTGGTGAGAATATCGCGCAAATTTGTTTCTGCGCCCAATCTGACGGGGCTTTTATGAAGCCCCAGTCTTTTGGCCCGCATACGCACCTGTGATATGGATTCTTCGCCGGATATATAAACAGTTTTAATATCATTAGCGGCCAAATTGCCAACGGCTTGCAGTAAAATAGTGGATTTTCCAATGCCGGGGTCTCCGCC
>NVVM01000032.1 GCA_002402225.1 Alphaproteobacteria bacterium | reverse complement strand
GCTTATGGTAAGCCGGCGATTGCGCTCAGGATTCTGCGCGAATCCATCATGGGCCGGGAATTATTTGATTTTGCTTTTCGCGAATATGCCCAGCGCTGGAAATTCAAACGCCCGACACCGGCAGACTTTTTTCGCACCATGGAAGATGCCAGCGGCGTTGATCTGGACTGGTTTTGGCGCGGCTGGTTCTATACCACGGATAATGTTGATATTTCCCTTGATAATATCCGGCATTTTAACGTGAATACAAAAGACCCCGAGATCGAAGAAGCCTTTAAACGTGCCGAGCATAATGAAAAGGGCATCACGCCGGATCGCCTTGCGGATAAGGCGCTGGAAAAAAGGACGGATCGCTTTCCTGAATTGCGTGATTTTTATAATGAAAATGACAAATTCACGGTGACCAATAAACAGCGCAATAGCTATACGGATTTGCTTAAAGGGCTGGAAGACTGGCAGAAAGAGCTGTTGAATGAAAAATCCAATATCTATCTGATGGATTTTAGCAACAAGGGCGGTTTGGTGATGCCCATATTCCTTCAGGTGGCCTATGAAGACGGCAGCATAGAGGATATACGCCTTAACGCAGAAGTCTGGCGCAAGAATTCCAAAAAAGTCACGCGCATGCTGATCACTGAAAAGAAAGTGACGTCTGTCACCGTTGACCCTTATTGGGAAACAGCGGATGTTAATATGGACAATAATCATTTCCCCCGCCGTATTGAAACATCCCGTTTTGAGCTTATCAAGCGCAAAAAAAACCGCGATATGATGAAAGAATTTGATACAAAGCTTAACAATGATAACGAGGTCAAAAAAACTGAGGAATGAGACTTTTTTATCAGCGATCAATCCTTGTTATAATGATCGTGATGGGCGCGGTTTCCGTCGGTCACGCCCATCGTTTCTATGCGGCCTTCACGCAAATTGAATTGCGGGAAAATACGCAGACGATTGAGGTCGTCCACAGGCTGTTCACCCATGATGTCGAAGATTTACTCAGGGCGGAGCTGGGCAATTCTTCTGGTCTGACTAATGCAGAGATCACGCCTATATTGAAAGGCTTCGTCGAAAAGGATTTCGCCATTTTTGACAGTCAAGGCAATCGCCTGCCGCTCATCTGGATTGCGATGGAATATAATATTGATGATGTTCTTATCTATCAAGAGGCTGCTCTTCCGGGCAAGCCCGCAGAATTGACAATCATAAACCGGCTTTTTATGGCTTTGTTTGAAGATCAGCGAAATACCGTTAATGTGGCCTGGAAGGGCAAAATCCGTACCCGCATTTTCAACAAAGACAATGATCAGCAAAAAATCAGTTTTAACAAGGCTGATTAGGCGGTTTTTGATTGGGTAAAAATTTGCAGGCCGTCTTCCGTGATACCGACAGTATGTTCGGCCTGGGCGCTTAATTTCCGGTCTTTTGTGACCGCTGTCCAGCCATCGGCCAATATCTTTACGTCAGGCTTTCCAATATTCAGGATGGGCTCAATGGTAAAGATCATGCCGGGCAGCAATATTGGGCCCATGTGGTCGGGCTCCACATGAATGACTTCCGGATTATCATGAAAGGTAAGTCCGATGCCGTGGCCGCAAAAATCTGTCGCGATGGCATAGCCATAATCCAAAGCGACTTGGCCGCAGGCAATGCCAATATCGCCCAAAAGATTTCCGGGACGTGCGGCTTTGATACCCGCGGCAAGGGACTTTTCTGTGGCTTCGATCAGGCGGGCGGCTTTAACCGGAATTTTACCGACCTTAAACATGCGGCTGGTATCGCCGTGCCAATGGTTAGGGCCATCCCGGCGCGGCGTCACATCTATATTGACGATATCGCCGTCTTTCAGGATTTTACTGGCGCTGGGGATGCCGTGAACGGCCACATGGTTGACGGAAATGCAACTGGCATGTTGAAACCCGTGATAGCCTRTGGTGGCCGGGATTGTGCCATGATCCGTCATAAATTTATGAACCAGCCGATCAAGTTCTGCGGTAGATATGCCGGGCTTTACATGGGGCGTGATGAAGTCAAGGGTATCTGCTGCGATCCGGCCAATGGACGCCATGGCGTCATAATCTTCTAAAGTATGCAAGGTGATGRGCMCATAAGGATAGTCATCAAGATTTCTGCGAATACGTTTTGTTGGAAATTTAAATTTATGGATGATCATTTGGCATCACTCCAGTAATCCAAGACTTGTTTTGCCGCAGGCGAGGGCRACATCCCGGCATCGGCCCATGTCCAGACCAGACCTGTTGCTCACTCCGGGGCGGGTTCTTAAGTATGGCTTCATGGCGGCAATAGGGCCGTCAAATATCGCAAAATTTGCCAAGGCAATATTGGCGGGTGTGAGGGGTTTTTGATTATATTTTATCAGAGCGGATAACCCTGCGCCCAGTTTCTGATAAAGGCCGGTCATTTTTTTATGTAATTCAGACGTTAAGGGGCCATCGATCAGGTCATTCTCGTCATAAAGCATAATGATGCGCGCAAGATCAGGACTGGCTTTGGCCCAGTAGATCAGCGCGCATATGGCCTGATCGCTGTTTCCCCGCGCCAGATGAGGGTATATATTCTCTATCATGCGGGATAAAGCATGGCACCAAACGGCGCCCAGTAGATCAGACCGGGACTTAAACCGATGATAGATAGAACCTGTGGGCGCATTGGCAGAGGCCGCAATGGCGGCCATGGTTGCGGCTGCCGGGCCGCCAAGGGCAATCAACTGAGCCGCGGCCAGTATGAAATCATTTTCCGAGAATTCTGCTTTTCTTACCATGAATTAAAATTATCATTCTAGAATATAAAGTCAAATTAAATTTTTAATATACACATGCATTTAATTAGCGATTCTTTTTTGAATGCGGTACAAAGTGACCTGAATGGTTGCAAAATAAGGGTTTAGCAAGTGATGTCAGAAAATGTCTCAACAATATTGAATGTTTTATCTGCTGAATTGGAAGAATGCCGCCAGCTGTCGCATGAAACACCCCTGATCAACCCCTATCAGCAACTGTCTTACCGCCTGTCGAAAAAGATGAATGCAGGTGATTTGGCGACTGATCAGGTTGATAACCTTGTTTCTGAACTGGGTATTCACAGTTTTTTAAGTCGGGGAAGGCGGGGGCAGGCCTATCTTCAGACGACCGACAGGGCCAAAAACAAGGCAAGTCTTCTCGCCTGTTTTCAAGATGTCAGCAAGGGCAAGACTTTCGAGGAATTTCAAAATTTCGTTCGCCGTGAGGTGGTGGGTATTGTCATTACCGGTCATCCGACTTTCGGTTTTAGCAAGGGGCAATATGATGTCTTGGCGGGGTTGATTGATGGCAGTATGTCTCAAAAGGCGGCGGCTGAARAGCTCAAGAAAAATTCTGAGCGTCCTGATGAGGGCTTAACGCTCGAATATGAATATATTCAGTCGGAGCGCGCTCTGCTGAACCTGCAGCATGCTATTGGTCAAATGTATGAGCTTGCCCTTGAAGCCGCGCGCGCGGCCTACCCGGATGATTGGCGAAAGCTTGACCTTAAGCTGGTGACGTCGGCTAGTTGGGTGGGTTTTGATGTGGATGGCCGTGATGATATCACATGGATTGATAGTGTCAAATTTCGCTGCCGTATGGCCCTGAGCCAATGTGACGTATATCTTGATCGCTGGCGGGCGCTATCCGGAAATGATAAAATCACTGATTTGCTGGTTCAGTTAAAGGAAATCTTTGAAAGCGATCTTGCAGAATTCCCGGACGGCGTTAATGATGTAGGCGCCGTTCGGCATTTCGCGCAGCATATGGCCAATAGTCGCCGTAATGGCATGATGCTGCCCGCAGAAATCATGTCTGAATTGACTCATCAAATTGCGCAGACRGAAGACGATGAATCAACAGCYRRCCTGATCATWTTTCGCGCCCTYTTTGCCAATTTCAGAACCGGGTTCTCCCATGTGCATTTTCGGTTGAATGCGGTGCAGCTTCATAATGCGATCCGGCCCATGGTTGCCATGGAAAAAGATCCGGATGATGCCACCAGCCGCAGACGCTATATGTTGGCGGCAAGTAAATTATTGGGCCGTATTGACACCCAAACAGTGGGCTATGAGACTGTTCTTCACGAGCAAACAACGGCCAAGCGGTTGTTTATGATTGTTGCCCAAATCCTGAAATATATCGATCCCGATACGCCGGTTCGGTTTTTGATCGCTGAATCCGATACGCCTTTCACGGTTTTGGCGGCCTTATGTTATGCCAGATTATTCGGGGTTGAGGATATGGTGGATATTTCGCCCCTGTTCGAGACGGATCAGGCCTTGGTTCGGGGGGCAGAAGTGATTGAGGAATTGCTGGAGAATCCCCATTATTTTTCTTATGTCAAAAAACGTGGACGGCTCTGTATTCAGGCCGGCTATTCCGATGCGGGGCGTTATTTGGGACAGGTGGCAGCGGGACTTGCCATTGAAAGATTGCGGATAAAAGTCGCCAGATTATGGACCAAATTTGATTTGTCAGATGTTCAATTGGTGTTTTTTGATACGGGCGGCGAATCTGTTGGGCGCGGCGCGCATCCTAGCGGCTTTGGCGGCAGGCTTGATTATATGCATAGTCCCGAGGCCCGCCGGCTGGTTAAGAAACATAATATTCCGTATAAACAAGAGTTCAGCCTTCAGGGCGGTGATGGGTTTCTTTGGTTGCATACCCCTGATATGGCCTTTGCCACGTTAACCCGTGTGATGGAAAATATTCTGGCTCCCGCGGATCAGGCGCCGGACCCTTTTTACCAAAACACGGATTGGTCGCTGGATTTTTTCTTGACCGTCAAGGGACATTATGGGGCTATTGCAGACAATCCTGATTTTATGCGTCTGCTGTCCGTATTGGGGACGGAGATTTCTTATCCTTCCGGCTCACGCATGACCATCCGCCAAGRCGAAGGCGTGGTGAGCCGGCCGCTGGAAAAGCTCTCGCAAATTCGCGCCATTCCCAATAATATGCTGCTTCATCAATTGGGTTTTCTGGCCAATAGTTTGGGCGGCGTCGGTATGGCCATGAAACAAGATGGCGGAAATTTCTGGAAAATGTACGAACAATCGCCGCGTCTGCGCCATATTATGAAACTTGTCATCGCGGCGGTGGACGTGACGGATGAGGATTTTCTGGGCGCTTATACATCACTGTTTCGCCCYCGTTACTGGATGCATTCGGCGCGGTATGAGGATAAAAGTCAYGAYCATAACCGGATGYTGCGTCTTGCCGGWATGATGARGGTGAACGGCGTTTTTGAAGGCTTGAACCGTATTGAGCTTACGCTGCGGGAAGACCTTATGTATTTGAGGGATGCCATGAAGGGAAAAAACCTTGAGCAGCCGCCATTCATGTTAAATGAGCAGGAGCGCGGACAATATACTCTGCTTCATGTACTTCGCATGGCCTTGATACAACGGATGTTTTTACTGATCACCCGTATTCCCAGGTTTCGGGATCATAAGGGACTAAGTGTTGATGATTTGATTATGCGCATATTGCGGTTTCARATWTCRCCGACARTTTTGYTGCTTCGCGAGATWTTYCCCCTTGAAGGGGATTATGASATTGATCCRGAKAATCCRGARAATATMACTTTCGCGCGTGAAGAYACTCATGGCTATGTYTATGAAAAYAARCAGATTTTTGATGAAATTGAAGGTACCTATGATCAAATCAGGAAAATTTCCCAAGCCTTGTCGGCCTATGTCGGGGCTATTGGCTAGTTTTTCTAATTTTTTAATTTCATTTGAATGGCGCTTTCCAATGCCTGAAGAAAGCGTGATTTGTCGTTGCTGGTAAAGCTGGGGTTATACCCCTTGCTTTCGCCGGTCTCGCGCAGATGAGCGTTAAGGTCACGCATGGCAACCGCCACACCGATATTATCTGGTGAGAAGGCCTTGCCGGTTGGCCCGATTACGATGGCCCCGGCATCAAGGCAGCGTTTGGCCAGCAGAATATCAGCGGTAATCGCGATGCTTTTCGCAGTGATATTATCCGCAATCCAGTCATCGGCCAAATCCGGCCCGTCCGGCACAACAATTTTCTGAACCAGCGGCCCGACGTCCATTCGCATCCATTGATTGCTAACTATATAGACCACCAGTTGATGACGATAAGAAACTTTTAAGACCTCATCCTTCACCGGACAGGCATCCGCATCCACATAGATGGTAACGTCACTCATGCAACATCCTTAAATTACGCTTGCTGATCTTCTATAACAGTTTTATTTATAAGATCAAATCATGACTTGAAAACCGTAATTTTATGGACTTAGAAGATTAACGACTTAGTTAAAGAGAAAAGTTAGCAGAAAGCCAATGACAACCCCGATTAATGTCGTGAAGATACTTAAGATGGCTATCCCCCGATCCGTTTTTGGCATTAAACGAGGTAGGTCAGCCCGGGGGGCAAGGATGATTTGGGACTGTTCGACCTCTAATACAGACGCAAGGGCCAGAACGGTTTCTGGTGCGGCTACCCCCAGAGTTTCGACCCTCTGAATGGTACGAAGGTTAACATCACATGCATCCGCCAGATGCTGCTGGCTCCAGCTTCTCGATCGCCTTAATTCTTTGATGGCTTCGCGCTTAACTTCCATGTTTTTGCCCCTGAAATATTTTTTTTACAGAAATCATTTGAGTAATATCTCAACCAGATAACCGAACGAATAACCAACAATAATTCCAAGAGCCAGGAGAAAAAACAGAATCCCAAAAAATTTTAGATTATTGCCTTTGTAAAATGACTTTTCTTCTCTGCTGATTAATTTTCCGTCTTTTTCTACGGTGCAAACGACCCTGCCGCGCCATATATCCTTTACCTTGAAAACGACCGTATAATGATGTTCTTTTATCTTGAATATATGGGGGCTTGTGATTCTCAGGCTACGTTTCTTAGAAATAATATCATCATTATAATAAATTTCCTCCATGCCTGACAGGGCGCTGCAATGGGCCATGATTTCATTATCCCCATCCTTTATTATAAAGATATAACCATGTTTAAAGGTTGCCTTGTTTATCCCTTCAGGATTGTTCATATTTTTACCTTTCATATATAATTTTCTTGAAGACATAAAAGCATGAATAGGTAGATTCTACAGCGACAAAATTATGACATCGGGTATGAAAAAAATGCGGCAGTTGACTGTCATGTTCCCTAACCACATGATATATCAAATTTTTTTTATAAATGAAAGAGATGAAAATTTCAGGAAATAAAAAATGGGTTTACTTGTTGATGGCAAACTCATATCCAAATACGCCCAATATCGTCATTGGGTCACATCAGATGGCCCGCCCGGCCCTTCAGGTAGCGGCGGCTTTCAGGCTGAGATAGATCGTTATTATTTATATGTTGCTCTGGAGCAATGTCCGTTAGAAGATGGCGTAACTTTCCTTGTGAAAACAGGGGGTTTTCTAAAAATATATCTTACTTGTCTTCAGGATCGCGGGGCAGGATTTTTTTGCCGGTGAACATGGCGGATATAATGCCGCCGCCAGATTTTATTTCTGTGCGGACGACGGCAGCGATATGGATGATGATTAACCCTAAAATGATAAAATAAGTCCAATAATGGACGTTCAGAAAGAGGCTGCGGAAGCTTCGCATTTCAGCATAAGCCACCGGATCAACGTTATCCTTGACATAGGGCATCACGTCAGCTGGATTAACGCCGGCAGCGGCGACCCATTCCTGTATCATTGCGCCAAAGGGCGGGAAATATATATCGGTGCCGGCCAGAATAAGCCCGGTGACTGCCATGGTCGTCAGGGCCAAAAATATGACCGTGACAGCCATTCTTGCCAGAGGGTTATGGCCCAGATAATATTGGGGCTGGTCAGATTTTTCTGAGGCCATAAAGGATTTTAATTTTCCGGCATAGCCTTTGCCAAAGGGCAGGAAACTCCTCCAGCGGGCAAATATATTACCCTTAAAGGCCCAAATTAAGCGAAAGGTCAGATTAACCGCAAAAACATAGCCAATATAGACATGAACAGTTTTCATCAGGATTTTACCATCATTGCCCATGCCCAGAGATTTAGCCCATAATATCACCGTGCCCGCCGCAATAAGGCCAATAATACAAAGAACATTGGCCCAATGGAATAGCCGAGTAGGCAGATCCCATACCTTATGACTTTTAARATTTTGTTGTTCCATTTGTGAATACTTCCTTCAATCAATGCCTTCTCATCCGGAAGATCATACATAGTTCTTGATAATATTAAAATAAATATTCAGTATAATTTATCAGGCCTCTAGCATAGTGTACTGATCAGTTGACAAAAGTCCTGAGGTATGGAAAGTAAAGCTACTGATCAGTTAATATAAGGGAGATTGACGTGCGACCTTCAAAAAGAGATGAATTGGTAGAGAAGGCGTTATTGGTATTTTATCGTCATGGCTTTCATGCAACGGGAATGGATAAGCTTGTTGCGGAAACCGGCATTTCGAAAACATCCATGTATAAGCATTTCTCAGCCAAGGAGGATTTGATCCTTGCCGCGCTTACCCTTCGGGATAAACAGTTTCGCCGTTGGCTGTTTCGCCGTATGGAGCAGCTTGGCTCCACACCACGCGGCCAGTTGATTGCCATGTTTGACGGCTTAAAAGAATGGTTCGCGCAAGAAGGTTTTCAGGGATGTCTGTTTATGAAAGCCGCCGCAGAATATCAGAAATTTTCTGACCCCATCCATATGAAATCGGCAGGCCATAAATCTATATTGATAGGTTATTTCAGTGACATAGCGCAAAGGGCAGGGGCGGTAGACCCGGATAGTCTGGCACGCAGGCTTTTGCTGTTGAAAGAGGGCGCAATAGTGGCCGCGCAGCTCGGGATCACCAAGAATCCCGCAATGGATGCCAAGGCAGCGGCAAAAATATTGCTTGCGGACGCCCTGGGACAATAGAGTTCGGGCCAATAGAATATGGCGGTAATATTAAAATTCTTTTGTGAGCCGTATGTAGTAATACCCGCCATTAAATCCGAATGGTGCCGAACGACGGGAATAAGTAAAAACGCCGGGGGATGATACGATCCCTTCGATTGAGCCTGCGCGTGATTGCCCGATTTTATTCRCGTCAGGAAAAATATTGAACAGGTTATTCACCCCCAGGGTAAGGCGCGTTTCCAGAGTGTTAAAATGATAAGATAACTGTAGGTCGGTGAGTATCTTGGCGCTGAATTTTTGTATATTCTGCCCTTCACCGGATGAAATATTGCACGCCCCCTCACATACCACATAAGAGCCATAGTAATTATTGCGCAATAATATAAGCCAGTTTCCATTTTGATATCTTGTTGTAAAGTTTATCCTTGAAGAAGGTTGCCAATCTTCGATGATRGAACGATCCTGAGGGCTGAATAATGTGCCGCCGCCAATGCCCGGCAGGGGGGACGCAATAGAGGCGCCAATAATCCAGGTTTCGGTTTTATTACCCGCGAAAGAAAATTTAAGGCTTTGACCGGCAGGCATCGGAAGATTATAATTTGCAACTATATCAATACCTTGCGTTATTGTGTCGGCCATATTGGTGAAAAATTGTCCATCTGTAGCGCCCGTTGCCGCGGTGACCAGTGGGAAATTGTCCCTGATAGGGATGCTGCCTGTTATGGCAATTCTATCACTGATTTCGATACGATAATAATCTGCGGTAAAGCTTAAGTTTTTCAAGGGGGTGGCGATGAAGCCCAAGCTGTAGTTTACGGAGGTTTCTTTTCTGAGTTCTGGAATATTCAGGGCGCGAACAACAGTGCTGTCATTGCGAAATGTTCCTCGTTCCTGCGCGACAGATTGGCCGTTAATTTCGACGAATTGGGTGCTTGTGCTGTTAAAGAATTTCTGCTGCATGGAGGGGGCGCGGAAACCGGAACTGATTGAGCCGCGAAAAGCCAGCGATGGCGTCATTTGATAGCGCGCCGCGAATTTTGCGTTTATGCGGTTGCCAAAATCGCTGTAATCCTCATATCGCACGGCGGCATTGAGGAAGAGATCGGGTGATAACGCCACCTCAATATCCATATATACAGCAATGTTGGTGCGACTTTCATCAACAGCATTATCAGGCGAGAACCCTCTGAAAACCTGAAATCCGGCGGCATAGGGAATAGGATTTATATCGCATCCGGGACAATTATAATTCAGCTGCCCGCCATCTTCGTATGAAATTGGGTCGCCGGCTATGATTTGATAATGGTCCCTGCGCCATTTTGAACCGAAGGCGATATTGGCAAATTTAAAAGATTTTGCCACATCAAGATTAAGCGTGGTTTGCGTGATTTTCAAGGTGCCAGCATTTGCAGACCGTGGGCTGTCTGCCCCAAAAGAGGCGTTGAGTGAGTTCGAGATTAAAAACTGGAAACTATTGCCGCCTGTGGTCAGGCTGGTGTCAACTGACCAGTCATTGCCGACGGTAAAATACGTTCCCGCCATAATTGAATGATCTTTAATTTTTGAATTGATTTGAGGCAAAAACCCGTCAGGATAAAGGTCAATTACCGTTCGGTCATATTCMTTTGCCCGGCGGTAAAATCMGGCAGATTGATTGTCGCGGTCCGAATAGGTTGCCAGAATATATATGTTATTCTTCTGCGCGTAAGGCAGTGTCATATTCAGGACGAGCGTTTTTTGTTCCGTTTGAGAATCCCCAATACGGAAATTTTGACGATCGAAGTTTTCTTCACGGGGGTCAACGGCGATGTTGCCTTCTGCGCAGGCCTCTTGCCCGCCCGGATCATATTGCAGGCAGCCTGTTAATCCAGCTCTGTTTGTAGGGGCTTTATTTCTGTAYTCTGCGGAAAGAGTAAGGCTTCCCTGGCCGGCGAAATTAAAACCGTAACTTCCGCTTGCGACAAAATTGTCCCCGTCCGCGGTATAGGTCTGGCCATATGAGCCTGTAACCTCACCACCATCATTTTGATCTTTCAGAATGATATTGATAACCCCCGCAATGGCATCAGATCCATATTGTGCCGAGGCCCCATCCCGCAGAACTTCTATGCGCTTGATGGCACTGGACGGTATGGCATTCMTGTCAACGCCCGTCGCTCCGCGTCCAACAGAGGTATTCACATGGATCAGGGCGCTTGTGTGCCGGCGCTTGCCATTGATCAGTACAAGCGTTTGATCTGGGCCAAGCCCGCGCAGGGTCGCTGGCCTTACAGCGTCGGTGCCATCAGAAATACTGGAGTTTGAGAAATTAAAGCTGGGAGCGAGAGATTGCAGGATGCGGCCTGTTTCGGTTTCGCCTGTGGCGGTTATATTCTGGGCATTGATGATATCAACAGGGACGGGGGTTTTGAGGGCTGTCCGGCCTTTGGCACGGCTTCCAATGGAAATAATTTCTTCGATGCTCGGGCCGGCGGCGGGCAGTTCTTCTATTTCGGTTGGATTGGGCGGCGAGATATTATGTTCTTTTACTTTATGAATGGTAACGGTGTTTTCTTCGGAAAATTCATATTCAAGGTCAGAGTTAAGGAGCAGATGTTGCAATGCCTGACGGATGGTATAGGTGCCTTTAAGTCCGATAAAATCGGTGATATTTTTGCCGCTGGCTACATAAATCAATTGAATACCGGACTGCTTTGAAAAATCAAGAAGGGCTGATTCTAACGGCTGGKCATTAATGGAAAAGGTGACTTTTCTGGGCTGGTTCTGGGGGGTAGATTTATTTTGAGCAAGAATATCAGGCTTATTTTGAGCCATAGCATGAGGCTGAACATAGGCCATAACAGCGGCGCACATGGCCCAAACAGCCATATGATGTCTTAAAGCTGGCAGGCGCGAGCTGCTGGCTGACATGCGTTCCTCTCTGGTTAGCGATCGTGAAAAATCGCCTTATTATTATAACCTTTTAGCGAAATTATGAATGAAATTCCGGTATGACGCTATTCGGTTTTTTTTAATAATAATATAGCATTATGCCCGCTGTCGAGAACTTTTATGGGATAAGCGATAGAAAGGCCGCGCAGCCAATTGTCAATACCATCATTCAGCACGGTTCCCGTGAACCTGATATTATTCAGGGCAGGGTCGCCGATAATGATTTCGCGAGAGGAATATCTGTTCACATCTTCGATAACACTGGCAAGAGGGGTGTTAACCCGAACGAGAAGGCCTCTTTCCCATGAAACAGCGGCGTCAACATTGCTTTCCACAATTTCTGAAATAGAGCCGTCACGCCCATAGGATACAGACTTGCCAGCAGCGACCCTGGGAAGCGGCGCCTTTTCAGCATTATCATTTGCAAGGTAAGGATTGACCTCAACAATACCCTCAAGCACGGTTACAATGATATTCTTGTTAGTGGCATGAATGTTAAATTTTGTGCCGATAGCCGTTACCGTACCATTGCCCGTTTTGACGATGAAGGGGCGTGCCTTATCCTTGGATACGTCAAAAATCGCCTCGCCTCGCACGAGCGTGATGCGGCGGGCCATAGGGCTATAATTCACATTGATGATTGACCGGGCGCCGAGACTGATTTTTGATCCATCATCAAGATTAATGGTTTTATGCTCTGTCCGGGCGGTCTGATATGTTGTGGCATCCGGGGAAACCGTAATAAAACTCTGATAAGACAGACCTATAGACAGGGCAATGACGAGGCATGCCGCGATGCCCGCCACCCATTTAATGTTATGGGACATAAAACGACGAGATCCGCTCTTTGCCGAAGATAAGGGGATGATATTTTGTTCAGCCTTAAGGCTTTCTAAGGTGACATCTGTGATATTATCCAGCGCGTTCCAGCAGTTTTCGGCCTTGGAAAAGGCTTGTCTGTTGGCATCGGTTGCCATGTGCCATGTCTGCCATTTCAGATATTCAGTTTCGGATAGGTCATCGCCTTGAAGCTTCAGGAACCATTCGGCGGCTTCATTGGCAATATCATCGATGAACTCTGTATTTTTTATGTTTCTCATTTTCTTATATTTCTGTTTCTTTTTGCTAAATCTATCAATCAATTTCTCTGATGCAAAATGCGAGACCTCTGGCAATATATTTTCTTATGGAACTAACGGAAAGGCCCATTTTTTTGGCAATATCCGCATATTCCATATCTTTAAACTTATACATAATAAATGCCTCACGACATTTCGGCGATAAATCTTCCAACGCCTTTTTTAAGGTGACAAGGGTTTGCCGGGCGTTAAGGGTGCGCTCCGGCGTAATCTCGTCAATTTTTCCAAATAGCACCGTGCTTCTGGAAAAATTTTTAACATGCCGCGCACGCTGTCTTTGCAGATCGATGGATATATTGGTTGCTGTCCTGAATAAAAAGGACTTGATGCAATCAATTTCATCCATATTATCCCGCCGGATCAAACGAATATAGGCTTCTTGCGCCACATCAACCGCATCGGTTTTGCAGCGCAGCCGTATGGTAAGATAACGCACAAGACTGTCATTATAGTCTTTGTAAACTGTCGTTATTTCTTTGTGAAGAAGGGCGGACTTTTCAGCCGGCTTATTTTCACTATGCTTATTTACCAGTTTTAGTCTTTGYTTCATATATGCGCGTACCTTGCTCGTGGGTAAAGACGACCTACGTATAAGAAAGTGGAAAAACAATCATAAAAAATCTAGTGAGCATCTGTATGTCCTGAGTGCTTTCTTTATATTTGAGGGCGCATGTTAACATTTTGTTATATTTTTTTCCACTATTGTCCTGCGGCATCGTCTTTAAGGGAAGTCCTGCTTGGAATAAACTTTTCTGATGGCGGTGCTTTTTTAAAATAGTTAACTTACAATATTATATTTCTAGGGAGAAACAGATGTTTCACATTAAATTATTATCTAACCCTTTCAGTAAAGTTATGGGCACAACAGCCCTATGCACGACTTTCCTGATGGCGGTTTCAGCTGCGCCTGTAATGGCCGAAGAAGAAGTCGTGATGGAAGAAGTGGTGACGCTTGGTTCCAGAAGCAACAAACCGCGCTCTGTAACGGATTCGCCCGTTCCTATCGATGTCATCAGCGCGGATGATTTTAATGCCGGCGGCAACACTGCCGATATTACTGATAACCTGAAATCACTTGTGCCATCATTCACAGCAACACCAGCGACCGGTGACGGCAGTGCGTTTGTACGTCCAACCTCCATGCGCGGTATGGCACCGGATCAGACATTGATTCTGGTTAACGGTAAACGCCGTCATCGTTCCGCCTTGGTACAGTTTTTTGCCCCTGCTGCGGGTAATGGTGCTCAGGGTGTGGACATTGGCATGATCCCTGGTATTGCTCTGAAACGGGTTGAAGTATTGCGTGATGGTGCGGCGGCCCAGTATGGTTCTGATGCCATTGCCGGTGTGATCAACTTCGCTATGAAAGATGATGCCGAAGGCGGCTCAGTTGTAGCCCAATATGGTAATTTTTATGAAGGTGAAGAAAGTTATAAAATAGCCGCAAACGCCGGTTTCGGTCTGGGCGATAATGGTTTTATTAACATCAGTGCCGAATATGTAGATAATCAGGCCCTGTCACGGGGCATTCAACGTCAGGTGGCTCAGGACCTTATTGATGCCGGCGTTCAGGGCGTTGGTGCTGACAGCCCGTTTGGTGATGCGCCTCTCGTGCAAACCTGGGGTCGTCCGGAAACAAGTGCTAAACGTTTCTTCATCAATTCCGGTGTTGATATCAGCGACAATGCCCAGCTTTATTTCCATGGTAACTATGCGGATACGGACGGCAGATATCGTTTCTTCTATCGTAACCCAACCCATTCCACGATTGTGGCTTTGAAGGATGACTTTGGTGTGGATGCAGGATTCTTGCCAGCGGGTTTCACACCATTTCTTGATGGCGCACAGACCGATATCAGTTTGGTTGGTGGTGTCAAGGGTGAGTTCGACAATGAAATGACTTATGATTTCAGCGTTGCTTACGGTAAAAACTCACTGGATTATTTCCTCAATAATAGCCTTAACGGACAACTTGACCCTCAAGGCGGTGCGCCGCAAAGAGACTTTGATGTGGGTGGTTACGAGCAGAAAGAAATCACCCTGAATGCTGATTTCTCCTATCTTATAACTGAAACCATCAACCTTGCTTTTGGTGCGGAATGGCGTCAGGAAACATTTTCAACAAAAGTTGGGGAGCCAAATTCTATAGTAGGTGGTGGTTCCAGCGGATTTCCCGGAGTCAACCAGAACGGTTCATTTGACCGTGACAACTATGCGGTTTATGTGGATGTTGAGCATGATATCTCTGATGAGTTCATGATACAATATGCCGCACGTTATGAAAACTTCTCTGATTTTGGCGGCACAATCAATGGTAAAGTAGCCGCGCGTTACAATGTCACTGATGCTTTCACCTTACGCGGTGCCATTTCCACAGGTTTCCGTGCTCCGACACCTGGTCAAGCTAATATCACCTCAACCATCACAACTTTTGATGGCCCAGGTGGGACACAGGTGGAAGAAGGATTGTTGTCAGTAACTGACCCCGTCGCCATCGCCAATGGCGCGGTTCCTCTGACCGAAGAAAAGTCTCTTAACTTCAGTGCTGGTTTCTCTGCCGATCTGGCTGAAAACACAACATTGACCGTGGATTTTTACCGGATTGAGGTTAGTGACCGGATATACCGTATTGGTAACCTTGCCCCATCTCCCGGGGTTTCTATATCTTACTATACCAATGCTCTGGATACGGTATCACAAGGTGTGGATTTGGTTTTGACATCAGATATGGAATGGTCTGAGCAAGCCAGTACGCAATTTTCCTTTGCGTTCAGTTACAATGACTTTACTGCGGAAAGTCAAAACGCAGGCGTGATCAACGCCGCCACAATCGAAGATATTGAAAATAACTATCCCAGCACGCGTTTCGTCGCTGCGGCTAATACCTTCTTTGGTRAAAAATGGAACTTCCTTGCGCGGGCCAATTTCTACGGCAAGNATTATGATGAGCGGGGAACGATCGCAACGGGTAGTGCTGAAATTGGTGCAACCATTTATTTTGATGTTGAACTGGCGTATCAGGCCACAGAAAATTTCAAAATTGCGGTCGGTGCCGTCAACGTATTCGACAGCTATGTTGGTGAAATAGGTTTGCTCGATGCGAGCGGGAACCCACAACCAAACCGTCAGAGCGTTGGCTTGCAATATCCACGAAGATCTGCGGCTAATTACGAAGGTGGTTCATGGTACTTGAAAGGTACCTTCACTTTCTAAGACAGTTCTGCTAAACTGATCCTCACTTATGGGGGTATTAAGGCTGATTGGATTTATCCAGTCAGCCTTCTTTTATTCTGGGTGGTTTTATTTTGAGTTAGAGAGAAAATAATTCTTTCACATCATCAATGGTTGCCGCCATTCGGCCTGACTTTACGGCGGCATCACGGCAGAGCTGAATGACTTCTGCATTATTGGCAAGATGCTGCTTTTCATTACGCCAGATGTTATTCTCAAAGCCCACGCGGATATGACCATTCTTGTTGAGCGCATGATCCAAGGCGTCAACTTCATTGATTCCGAAACCGCAAACCGCCCAGGGAAATGCCGCCTGTTCGGTACGGCGTTTTAGCTGCTGTACATCTTTTTCGGGCGAAGTGCCCTGATAATTGCCAAGCACAAATAAGGTGAAGGGMTGATCATYSTKAAAAATACCSYGYTTYCGRTARKYTTCRAAMCGYWRRTAATCWTYMTCGTCATAGAGAATATATTGSGGAAAAATATKYTCACGCGTCAGCCATTGGATGAAGGCGGAAAATTCGCCAATCTCTTTATCACTTGGGCATAATTCGCGCAGGGCAAGGGAGATGGCCTCCGGTTTTAATTCTTTCACCATGGCCATCTGTTCATGGCGGTTATAGAGGCCAACGGCCTCTGTCGTGGCCTGTATGATGATATTATCGCCGGCGGCATCCCGAATGGCGGCAATAGATGCCTTATACCGCGCAACGTCAAGGGAATGCCCCCCCTGATCATCCCGCACATGCAGATGCAGGATGCTGGCACCCGCATCAATGATTTCTACGGCGCATTCTGCCATATCCCTTGGGGTGAGGGGAATATTGGCATGGTCAGATTTCTGCCTTCGTGCGCCGCTCGGGGCCGACATAATTATCAAGGGAACAGGCATCAAAAAATCCTTATATCCAGCGACGGACTTTGGCCTTATAGGCAGTGAATTTATCGCCAAATACTTCTGACATCCGGCCTTCTTCATAAGGGATGTAATACCAGTTGGCGATACAAAAATACGCCAGCGGAAATATAAAGCTGAGCGCCGTACCATATATAAAGGCAAAACCCAAAATTACCATAAGCATACCCAAATACATGGGGTTGCGGGAAAAGCCGWANRKSCCGWCRSWGACAATCTTCTCGGGGTCTTTAAAGGGCAGAATGTTGGTTTCATGCTGCTTGAACAGGCGCGCGCCCCATACGGGCAGTAAAACCCCAAAGAAAATCAAACCGTATCCCGCAAATGTAACAGGCCCGGAAAAAATGACTTTGGTGGCAAGATCAAAATAATTAATCCCAACAATGGCAATCAGGCACAGGGCGAGCACTATTGGCGGTAAGAGTATTTTGCGCATTTGCACTCCTTTGATTAAACTTATTGCGCCATTTAAACTTATTGTCTAACTGTCGTCAATTCTTAAAAATCTTAAAGCCTTGCATGAACCTGCCACATTCGACTAATATTAACTATATAAACAATATTATGGAGGATGAAATGGGTATTCTGAAATATGTAAAATTGACGTTGCCGATGATGTTGGCTTCTTTAACATTCTATGCTCCCGCGACTGTTTCTGCAGATGAGTTGGACGGCGCAAAAATCTATCAACAGCATTGCGCGTCTTGCCACGGCGAGAAATTGGAGGGCGGCCTTGGCAGCAGTTTTCTGAATCATATCTGGAATTACGGCAGTCATCCACAGTTGATCGGCATGAACATCAAATTCGGCATCCCAAATCTGGAAATGCCCGGTTTCAAAGAGGCATTAAACGACGAACAAATCGGGGCCGTTGTCACGTATATTATGGAACAGGATGCCAAATCAGAACTGGCCGCACCAAAGGTGCCCGGTCATATCAAAACCGAACATTATAATTTTAAAATTGATATTCTGGAGAGCGATATTCCAAGCCCCTGGGGCATTGCTTTTATGGATGCCAATAAGGCCCTGATAACAGAACAGTCCGGAAAATTATATCTGATGCTTAACGGGGTTGTTCAAAAGGATGCCATTAAAGATACGCCAAATGATATAGCCCTGGGCGGGCAGGGCGGGTTGCTTGATGTGGCCCTTGATCCCGATTATGGTGATAATGGTTGGATATATCTGTCTTATAGTCATGGCCTTGGTGAAGGCGGGATATTCAGTAAGGCAAAAGCCATGACCCGAATTGTTCGGGGGCGGATCAAGGACGGACATTGGATAGATCAGCAGGTTATATTTCAAGCGGGCGAAGAATTTTATAGCAAGTCCCGGGGCCATTTTGGGTCACGCTTTACATTTGATAAAAAAGGCCGTCTCTATTTTTCCGTTGGCGATCGCCGCGTACCGAAGCAGGCGCAGGATTTATCCCGCCCAAACGGTAAAATACATCGGATAAATACAGACGGCACCATCCCCGAAGATAACCCGTTTTCTCAGAATTCTGCGGCGCTGCCGTCTATTTTTAGCTACGGAAACCGCAACCCGCAAGGGATGGCAACTCATCCGGCAACGGGGGATATATGGTCTGCGGAACATGGGCCTATGGGCGGTGATGAGCTAAATCATATTCGGGCGGGTAAAAATTATGGTTGGCCGGAAATCACTTATGGCGTGAATTATAGTGGCACGATTATTTCTGAATTTACGGCCAAACCGGGCATGGAACAACCGGTTATCCATTGGACGCCGTCGATTGCTGTGGCGGACATTGATTTTTATAACAATGCCGCATTGGCTAAATGGCAAAATAACCTGTTGGTATCGTCTTTAAAATATCGTGATTTACGGCGTCTTGTCATTGAAGGGGATAAAGTGACCCATCGGGAAATGATTCTAAAGGGCCTTGGAAGAATTCGCAGTGTCACCGTATCGCCGTCCGGTGCCATATATCTTCTGCTCGAAGACCCATCGCTGATCTTGCGGTTGACACCAGAATCTTAACTTTTTACCAAACTTTTTACCCGTTTAACTGCATGCCGCCGTCAACAACGAACTGCCCGCCTGTGATATGTTTTGCTTCATCAGAGGCCAGGAACAGAACCATATAGGCGATGTCATCCACTTCGCCAAATTCACCTAAGGGAATTTTGTCCAGAAACCCCTGTTTCACTTGGTCCACGGGCGCATTCATCTTGTTGGCGGCCTCCGCAAATAAACTCTCGAGCATAGGCGTTATAATTTGACCGGGATGAACGCTGTTACAGCGCACTTTGGAGCCGGTAACAGCGCAATGCAGGGCCACGGACATGGTAAATTGCCGAACGGCCGCCTTGCTCGCGCCGTAAGAGGTTATGAAAGGGGTCGCCACCAATGCGGCAATGGATGACATATTTATGATGGAACCGCCGCCGCCTTTGCGCATATAGTCAATAGCGTATTTACAGCCCAGAAAGACACTGTCGCCATTGATTTTCTGAATTTTCTGCCATTCGGCAAGGGACGTTGTTTCGGGGTCAGTGCCCAAGCCATCGCCGCTTATGCCGGCATTATTCACCAGAACATCAAGGCGGCCATGTTTTTCATAAATGTGGCGCGTTATTTCCTGCCACCTGTCCTCACGGGCAACATCCTGCGTCATGAATTCGGCACAGATTTCCTCAGCCGCCTTTTGCCCCTTATCATCGTTAATATCCGTGATGATCGTGATGGCGCCTTCTTCTGCCATACGCCTTGCAATGCCCAGGCCCAGTCCGGAAGCCCCGCCGGTAATCAGGGTGACCTTGCCTTTAACGCGTTGATATATTTCACTCATTTTTCTTTTCCTAAACCGTATGTTGCGCGGGGATGCCGGCCAGTTGACCGCCGTCTATCACCATTTGATGTCCTGTGATCATGCCGGCTTCGGATGAGCATAGAAATAATATGGCCGATGAAATATCGGATGGTACGGCAACGCGGCCAACGGGCACTTGAGTTGCCATCCCATCCAGCATGACTTGGCGGCTGTCAAAGCTATCGGCAATAGGGTCGAGCATCTCTGTATCCACATAGGTCGGATGTATGCTGTTGCAGCGAATATTATATCCTTTGCCTGCGCAATAGAGCGCTACAGATTTTGTGAGCATCGTAACACCGCCTTTTGAGGCACTATATCCGGCGATATCTTCCCCGCCGACCAGACCGGCGATAGATGAAATATTGGCAATGGCGCAGGGTTTTCCAGATTTTTTCATCAGCTTAATGGCCTTTTGGCACCCCAGAAATGTCCCCGTCAAATTCACGGATATCATGGCGTTCCAGTGATCCAGTGGCATATCTTCGAAATTATCCGCAAATCCTATGCCGGCACAATTGACCAGAATATCAAGGCCGCCAAAGGTTTCTTTTGCGCAAGTCATAACATCGATCCAGTTTTCTTCTGAAGTGACGTCCAGTTTAAAACCGATTGAATCCGTGTGCAAAGCTTCCGCGACTACCGTGGCTTTATTATTGATATCGGCCACTATGACGTGACAGCCAGCCTTTGCTAATTGGCTGGCTGTCTCGAAGCCGATACCGGATGCCCCGCCCGTGATAATGGCGATTTTTCCAGAAAAATTGGCTGTCATAATGTAATCTCCTTTTAATGAGAAACCGGGTTATGGATGAACTGGCGTAAATTGAATATTCTCAAAAACAACACCAAGCCAGAAAAAATCCATAGGATGTTCTGTAAAATCAACTTGCAAATCCAAAACAACCGGCCTGTTTGCTTTCAAGGCACGGTTAAAGGCATCTGGCAGGCTTTCCAAGGTAACCTCTTCGCCGAGGCAGCCATAGCTTTTTGCCAGATCAGCGAATTTCACATTGGTTAGAGTTTGACCAAATTCCTTATTATCAAACAAGGCTTCCCCAAATGGCCGATACATGCCCCAGCATGAATCGTTAAAGACGATCGTGATGATATTCAAGCCGCAGCGCGCCGCTGTTTCCAGCTCCTGACCCGTACAGCACATGGCCCCATCCCCCGTCACAAGAACAACGGGGCGATCCGGATTAAGAAGCTTGGCTGCATTGGCAAAAGGCAGACCAAAGCCCAGATGCCCCATGCCCGGCGCAAAAAGATAGTTTTTAGGGTGTGTCGCACGAAAGAAACTATGGCCCCATTCCATGGTTTGTCCGCCGTCAACAACGACAATGGCATCCTCTGGAATTAACGTGGAAATTGCGCGCGCTGCTGCCGCTTCATTAAGGATATTGGTGTTTTVAGTTGTATTCTGATCCGCGATATCGTTGATCTCTTTGCGATATTCTTTGTGGGTGGATARWMCGYCTTTCAGCCATTTTTGATCATTTTTAAAAGTTTTTTCTTTTAGCGATACATTAAGCAGTTTTAAAAACTCCCGCGCATCCGCAACCAATCCCATAGCCAGCGGAACGCAGCGCCCCAGAGTTTCACTATCAATATCCACCTGAATTATTTTCTGGCCCTCTATCATGGGATATAAGGGCGGTTTGTTCACAGCGATCCAGCTGGAAAACTTGCAGCCTACGGACAGGATGACGTCTGCCTCCTGCAAGGCCTTGACGGCCCCGCGCCCGGCAAGAATGCCGCCGCATCCCGTATATGACTTATAATCATCCGGTATGATCCCCCGGCCATTCATTGTCGCCGTTGCCGCAAAGCCGGTAATATCCACCAGTTCGCGAAATTCATCGACACCATCTGATCGCGCGACACCGCCGCCGGCAATCAGGACGGGACGGGAAGCATTGACAAGCAGATCAACCACCTGGTTCATGGCGGCGGTATCAGGGACAGGGCGCGGAATATCAATGGAGGGGATGCTGCTGWGAATATGTTCAACAACGCCAACACCAATATCGACCGGAATGTCCAAATGCACAGGGCCGGGCCGGCCTGACCGCGCAATATGGATGGCCCGTTCGATTAATTCTGCCGCCCTGTCTGCATATCTTATGGTTGCGCTCCATTTGGTGATTGATTTATAGAGGGCAATATGATCGGCCTGCTGAAGCTGATCTTTGCCGGGATCAATGGTGCGAGATGGATTATTGGGGGTAAGAACCAAAAGCGGGATATTATCTGCCCATGCTGCGGCTACGCCGGGCAGCATATTGGTGGCGCCCGGCCCGACAGTGCCAAAACACACCCCCATGGAATTTGTTAATTTTCCAATGGCGTGGGCCATATGGCCCGCAGCCTCTTCATGGCGGGTTGTGATATAATTAAAATATGGGTCTCGCGAAGCACCGTCCATAACCATGGCTAATTGCGCGGCGGGAAGGCAAAAAATATTCTTGATTTCGTGCTTTTTGAGTATTTTAAGTAAAATACTGCTAACTGTATCCGTCATGTCATTCTCCGAATTGTATATTTTTAAAAATATTTCCCTGAATGTTGTGCAGATATTTCAGCTTTCGCATATCTTTTCTTAGTATTAAAATATTGTAATATATACCCATATATTAACGGCGATGAATCATTCTTTTGAATGTATTTACTTGAATGTATTTATGATGGTAATATGGTCTGCGGCATTATTTTTTTGTGCCATTTCATACATGAGCCTGCCATCCACCACGACGGCAATGCTGCCATCTTCGTGATAACCTACCAAGGGGCCATGGACGACCGCAAACATGGTAACGCCGCCTGGTGATGTTGGCTCGTGAATGGAGCCGCCTGATTCTATGGCATAAGTCCCCGCGCCGCCGCGATCATCATCACCGTAACCAAATTCGCCTTCTATCACATAGACCTCAATACCGCCGATATGATGATGAACGGGGGCCGTGATATCAGGATCAACTTTTAAAATCATGGTAAAGCCACCTGTTAACTCGTTAATATTCAAGAGTTTAAAATATGTCCCGGGCATTACCCATTCATTCCAGTCCAAGGTGCCGGGATCAAAAAAGGCCGGACGATCCGGGGTGTTGGATTTTACAATATTTTTTGTGGTTAAGGCTGTATCTGACATATGCTTATTTCCTTTATTTAATAATAAAGAAAATATAAAAGCTTCTGTTTGTCATTCCTATGACGGAAAATACTTATTTTAAGATTTATTGATATTGTGTGGGGGCCAGTTTATAGGCAAGGCTCGTTCTGTTTTTAACATCCGTCTTGGCGTAAATAGACCTTAGGTGATTTTCAACCGTGCGAATGCTGATGCATAATTTGGCTGAAATTTGCGGACTGGTCATGCCCATGACAATCAGGCTGGTAATGTCAACTTCCCGCTGTGTCAGGTTATATTTTTCTATTTCCAGCGAATTAATATTCGCGTGCGTTGGACGTTGGGTATTCAGAATGATGCGCTTTCCCTGATTTTGTATTTCGGGCGTTATCATTCGGGCGACGATTTTTATCCCCCTATGATCAAATTCAACTTTCTTTGCCGGGGAAAGATTCATATGGGAAATATAGGCGTTCAGTACAGTCATAAGGTCATTATCAAGGTCTGAATAAGAGTTTGCGCCATTTTGCGCAAGCGTTAAATGGCTTTGGCCCGCATGATTGGCAAAAACAATCTGGTAATTATTATCGAGGATAACAAGCCCCGTGTCGGAAATCTGTTGTTTGAGGTGCGAGACGATGATGTTATGATCATCCATCTGGGTTTTCAATTCCAGATTATTTAAAATATTATAAAGTGCGGGGCCAAAGCAGGATGAAATCTGCGCGTCTTTTTCCTTAAAACTATTGTTGCAATATCTGTGAAATCCCAGAATATAAACCAGTGAACTATCCGTATTGGAGGGAATGCCAGTCGCGAGAACCTGCCGGATGGAATTAGGCCGCAGGAATTCATTGTAATATTGGCCACTGGAGAATTGCTGAAAATCAATGATATTATCCAATGCGAAGGTAAAGCTCTTGGAGATGCCAAGACTGTGATTTGATTTTGCAGCATTAAAGGCATGCGGCAATACAGGATCATTACCCTGAAATTGTTTTTCATATTTTGAGTTAATTTTCTGGTCAATATTATGACAGATAAAATTCTGGGCAGATATGCCCCGGTCATGCTTCTTTAATATGGCAAATATACTGGTCTCTGCACCAATAAGCCGTGACAGCGGGGCAAGTATATTGCTATTTATATCTTTAAAACGCGATGTATCTGCTATTTTATCATTAATTTTGTAATATTCAGACACATCCAGACTACTTGAATGTTGCATGATCGTTTCCCTGGTTTTCGCCGTATTTTTATTTGCTTTTTTATTTTTTAGTTTAATAAAAAATACGGAACCCCATAGTTTATAGCATAATTATATCAAATCTTTGGCTAAAAATAAAATAAAATTTTTCAGTGTCCAAATTCTGGATTTCGGATGGTATATGGTGTCAGCAAAAAAGGATGCAGACATTTAAGAACTCAGGCAATCTTTATACTGATCACGAAGAGCGGTTTTCTTAATCTTTCCCGTGGCGGTAAGGGGGAGCTCATCGACGATAAAAACAGCGTCCGGCATCCACCATTTGGCTATTTTACCTTTTAAAAAACCAAGGATTTCTTCCTCTGTCAAGGTTTGATCTGGCGCGGGTTTTATGACCAGAATGGGGCGTTCTTCCCATTTGGGATGATAAATTCCCACCACACCGGCCTGCATCACCTTGGGATGACCAACGGCCAGATTTTCGATGTCAATAGAACTGATCCATTCGCCGCCGGATTTGATGACATCCTTGGCGCGATCTGTGATTTTTATGTAACCATATTGATCTATGGTCACCACGTCTCCGGTCGGGAACCAGCCATCTTTGTCAAGAATATCCCCGCCTTCACTTCTGAAATAGCTGGCCGTGACCCATGGCCCGCGCACCCATAAGTCGCCAAAGGCGACGCCGTCGCGGGGGATGGCTTTGCCCTCTTCGTCTAAAACCTTGATTTCCAGACCGAATTGCACGCGGCCTTGCTTGTCGCGAACTTCGGCCCGCTCTTTGGGCGGCAGGGCATCAGTCTGCGGTGTCGAGCTGGCCACAACGCCAAGCGGGCTGGTCTCGGTCATGCCCCATAACTGCAAGACAGTGACGCCATAAGTATCGAGAAATTTCTCTGTCATGGCCTTGGGCACGGCGGAACCGCCAATCATGGTTCGCTTCAGGGAATTAATTTTCTTGCCGCTCTCCTCAAGGTATTGAAATAATATGGAAAATACGGTGGGAACTGCGCAGGAGAAGGTCACGCCTTCGCTTTCGATTATGCCCTGAATATTTTTTCCATCCATTTTGGGCCCGGGCAGCACCAGTTTGGCCCCCAGCATTGCCGCCACATAAGGCAGTCCCCAGGCATTGGCATGATACAGGGGCGCTATGGGCATGATGGTGTCATAAACCGACAGAGCATAAGCGCTATTCTGGGCTGCTGACAAGGCATGGATGATGGTGGAGCGGTGGCTGTATAAGACGCCCTTTGGGTTGCCTGTGGTGCCGCTGGTATAGCAGAGCGAGGAGGCGGCCCTCTCATCAAAGACAGGCCAGTCATATTCCGACGTTTCTGCGGCCAATAATTCCTCATAACATATGACGTCCGGCAGGCTGGTTTGCGGCATATGTTCCGCATCGGTCAGAATGACGAATTTTTCAATGGATTTAAGTTCCGGCAGAATTTTCTCCACAAGCGGTACAAAGTCCAGATCAAGGAAAAGCACACGGTCTTCGGCATGATTAATGATATAGCTGATCTGATCATTGAACAGGCGCGGGTTGGTGGTATGCAGCACAGCCCCCATGCCGGAGACACCGTAAAATAGCTCAAAATGACGATATGTCGTCCAGGCCAGCGTGCCAATTCGGTCACCTTGCTGAATGCCAAATTGGTTGATAAGCGCTTTGGAGAGCTGTTTGGCTCTTTTCTCGGCATCGGCATAAGTATAGCGATGCATAGGCCCCTCAACCGTGCGCGTTACAATTTCCATATGGCCATGATATTCCGCCGCATAGCGTATCAGGGCGGAAATCATCAGCTCACTATCTTGCATTAATCCTGGCATTAATCCTGGCATCAATCCTGGTATCGTCATAAAAAATTCACTCCTGCCTCGTCATAATTTTTTGGGTTTTGAAAACCATGTCCGCCAGATGTAATTGTGCCTAAATTATGCAAATTATATATAGCGGAGATTACCTAATTATAGGCCCCCTATTATAGGCTGTGTGAAAATGAAATCATATGATGCGATAGTATTATAAAAATCACAGCCTATCAGGCCGCGTAATCAGCGGGAGATCAGACAAACAATCGATTTAAAAAGAAGCAAATAGAATAATGACTACGACACCGGCAAAAACCAATAACCATATGGCGCGCCTGTCTTGACCTTTTTTTTTGTTCTTTTTATTCCGGTGAAATTTGCTCATTATTTATTCCCGTTATTTTTTTGAGAGTTGTTATCATTTTATTTTGCGGTCCAGCCCCCTTCCACGGGCAGGCTGATGCCATTGATGGAATTTGCTGCGGGTGAACATAAGAATACAGCAACTTGCCCAAGTTCTTCAACCTCTACGAATCTTTTGCTGGGCTGGGCGATCAGCATAATATCATTTATGACATCTTCGCGCGACATATTGTGAATTTTCATTTGATCCTCTATCTGGCCCTCTACAAGGGGTGTGCGCACGTACCCCGGACAAATGGCATTACAGGTGATCTGTTGCTGCGCAATCTCCAGAGCCACCGTTTTTGTTAATCCCAACACCCCGTGCTTGGCCGCGACATAGGCACTTTTATACGGCGAAGCGACCAAACCATGAGCAGAGGCCAAATTAACGATTCGCCCCCAATTTTGCCTTTTCATCCCCGGCAAGGCGGCTTTTATGGTGTGAAAATTGGCGACCAGATTGATATTTATGATGGCTTGCCATTTATCATCCGGGAATTCATCAATGGCAGATACATATTGGATGCCGGCATTATTGACCAGAATATCCACTGTGCCAAATTTTTGCTGTGCTGCTGCGATCATTGTTGATATTTCAAGGGGATTCAGCATGTTGGCCGGGTCATAGATGACGTCAACATCATATAGATCCGCCATATCAGACCGCAGTGATTCTATTGCGGCCAGGTCGCCCAAACCATTTAACACAATATTTGCACCCGCCTTTGCCAGCGCTTTTGCGATGCCCAGTCCAATGCCGCTTGTGGAGCCTGTAATCAGGGCTGTCCGGCCTGTCAAGAAGGTGTTTTCCATTTCATTTTCCCTATTTTTAGTCTGTTGTATCACTATAAATATATCATTTAATATATTATATGTTGCAGCGCAACCAAGCTTGTGTCTAGTATAACCACACAATAAATTATYCTTATATTAATAAGAATCTGGGATTATAAAATAGATTGGGGCAAATAGGGACAATATTATGCTGTATCATATGTACGAATTTCAGCACAGTTTATTCGCACCTGCAAGATTTGCAATTGATGTAACGCAACAAAGTTTTTCAAATCCGCTTAGCCCGCTATCCCATATGCCGGGAGCCAAACATATTTCGGCGGCCTGTGATGTGATGGAACAGATCACCCGCCGCTACGGCAAGCCAAAATTCGGGCTAAAGGAAACCATCATTAATGGTGAGAGCGTGGSTATTGAGGAACGGAATGTCCTTGAGAAGTCTTTTTGCAAATTGAAATATTTCAAGCGCGATATTGAGAATAACGATCCAAAACTTCTTGTCGTGGCCCCCTTGTCCGGCCATTATGCCACCTTGCTAAGAGGGACGGTTGAGGCGATGCTGCCGGATCATAATGTTTATATCACTGACTGGACGGACGCGCGGGATGTGCCGTTATTCGAAGGTAAATTCGATCTGGATGATTATATTGATTATCTGATTGAGATGATCGAGCTTCTGGGGCCCGATACGCATATTCTGGCGGTTTGCCAGCCCTCTGTACCGGTGCTTGCCGCTGTATCAATTATGTCGGCGGAAAATAATCCGTCGGTGCCGGCTTCCATGATCCTGATGGGCGGGCCGATAGATACGCGCAATTGTCCGACCGAGGTGAATATCTTAAGTGCAGAGCGTAGTCTGAGCTGGTTCAAGCAGCATGCCACCTATCAGGTGCCATGGCCAAACAAGGGATGTATGCGGATTGTCTATCCGGGCTTCTTGCAGTTATCTGCTTTTCTGAATATGAATTTGGAAGACCATGTGGCGGCGCACCGCAAGATGTTTGATCATCTGGTGGAAGGCGCGGACGAAGACGCGGATAAACATCGCCTGTTTTACGAAGAATATCTGTCGGTGATGGATCTTCCGGCGGAATATTATCTGCAAACGGTGGATGTGGTGTTTCAGCGGCATCTTCTGCCCAAGGGTGAAATGATGTCCCATGGCCGCCCCGTGGATACAAAAGCCATCACCAAAACCGCGCTTATGACGGTGGAGGGGGAACTGGATGATATATCAGGCATTGGCCAGACCAAAGCGGCTCATGATCTCTGCGCCAATCTTCCGGATGCCATGAAACGGCATTATGAACAGAAGAACGTCGGCCATTACGGCATTTTTAATGGCCGTAAATGGCGTAATATGATCGCGCCCAAAGTAAAAGAGTTTATCCGCGAACATAATTAGGTTATTAAATCTCGCAGGGGAATTACTCCCCGCCTTTTGGGGCGAGATTGAAGGAGCAGTTGCGACGACTTAGCGACGCTTGAGCGTAATCTAAAAAAATGACCGCCCCGCCCTTGCGGCGGGGGTGGTCAGTAATCTGATTATCACATAAATTCGGGGTTTGCGGATGACTAAACTTACTTGTTTCAAAGCCTATGATATTCGGGGCCAGTTGGGCACGGAACTGAATGAAGATATCGCCTATCGTATTGGCCGCGCATTTGGGCAGTTTTTAAAACCGGAAAATATCGTGGTGGGCGGCGATATACGCCTGACCTCCAAAGCTTTAAAAAACGCTCTGACCGAGGGGCTGCGGGATTCCGGCGTGAATGTCACCGACCTTGGCATGACCGGAACCGAGGAGATTTATTTTGCCACATCCTACCTGAATATGGACGGCGGGGTAGAGGTCACGGCAAGCCACAATCCCATGGATTATAATGGCTTGAAACTGGTGCGGGAAAATTCAAAACCCATCAGCGGCGATACCGGCCTGAAAGACATCCAGAAGCTGGCCGAGGAAAATAACTTTCCGGCCATTGCAAAGCGCGGAAGTTTGACGGAGGCTTCTGTGATGACGGCCTATGTCGATCATTTAATGACCTATGTTTGCCTTAAGAACTTCACGCCGCTTAAACTGGTGGTCAATGCCGGAAACGGGGCCGCCGGCCCTGTGGTGGACGCGTTGGAACTGGCATTGAAAGAGAAGAATATCCCCGTCGAGTTAATCAAAATCCATCATGAGGCTGACGGCAATTTTCCCAATGGCATTCCCAATCCTCTACTGGTGGAAAATCGTCAGGATACGCGGGATGCCGTTTTAAAACACGGCGCGGATATGGGCATTGCCTGGGACGGTGATTTTGACCGCTGTTTCCTGTTTGATGAAAAGGGGCAATTTATTGAGGGCTATTATATCGTTGGCCTGCTGGCGGAAGCCTTTCTGCAAAAACATCCGGGGGCTAAAATCATCCATGATCCCCGGGTCACATGGAATACCATTGACCTTGTAACAGCGGCGGGCGGACAACCGATACAAACGAAAGCCGGCCATGCTTTTATCAAGGAAAGAATGCGTGCAGAAGACGCCATTTATGGCGGCGAAATGAGCGCCCATCATTATTTCCGCGATTTCTTTTACTGCGATAGCGGTATGATCCCGTGGATGCTGGTGGCGGAAATGCTTTGTGTCAAAAAAATGCCCCTGTCCCGGATGGTCGCGGAGCGCATTAAAAAATTCCCGTCCTCAGGGGAAATCAACAGCAAGCTGGATCACCCAAAAGCCGCCATTGACCGCGTATTTTTGGCCTATGAGGCGGCGGCGGAAAATATTGA